>NZ_JBIAXG010000001.1:424803-637868 GCF_042896465.1 Streptomyces sp. NPDC001292 | reverse complement strand
ATGCCCATCTCATTGCAGGCGTTGAACATGTCCTTCAGCCGCGCGGCACCGTCCAGCAGCGAGTACTGGGTGTGGACGTGCAGGTGCGTGAACGGCGGCTTCGACACGGTTCGGCCTCCATGGACAACATAGACGACGGGCTGCGGACAGTCTGGGGGACAGCGTCGAAGTCTATGCCCCGGCACCGACACACGGCCGCGTTCCAGCCGTACCGTCGGGCGGGACGGCACGGGCACTCCTCCGCACCGCCGGACGTTGATCCAGGGGGACGCCCCTGCCGGACCCCCACTCCACACGTCATGCACCACCTGCACCAGGAGGCACTCCGCGATGTCGGTCCCCCAGCTCAGCGACGAGCAGCGCGGCAAGGAGATCATCGCCGTCCTCGACACCGCCTTCGGCGAGCTCCTGGCCGACGAGCCGGCCGCGTTCCACCCGCGGTTGCGGAAGATGGCGGCCTCGGCCCTCGCGTTCCACCGGGACACGGCCTGTCTCTTCCACCACGACCTGGGCGCCGAGCGGCGCGGCGGACCCTACCTGGACGACCGCACCTCGCGCGTGTGGATCCACGGCGACCTGCACGCGGAGAGCTTCGGCACCTACATGGACGCCGACGGCCGGCTGGTCTTCAGCGCCACCGGCTTCGACGAGGCCTACGTCGGCCCCTTCACCTGGGACCTCAAGCGGTTCGCCGCCTCCCTCGCCCTCGTCGGGCACGCCAAGGCGCTCAGTGACGACCGGATCACCGAGCTGGTGACGCTCTACGCGACCGCCTACCGCGACCGGATCCACGCCCTGGCCACCGGCGCCAAGCGCGACGAGGTGCCGCCCTTCACACTGGACACCGCCGACGGCCCCCTCCTGGACACGCTGCGTGACGCCCGCTCGCTGACCCGCGCCGGGCTGCTGGAGTCGATGACCGAGATCCGCGACTTCGAGCGCCGTTTCGCGCCCGGCGGCGGCGCGGTCGAGCTGGACGCCGCCACCCGCTACAAGGTCCTCGCGGCCTTCGACGGCTATCTGGAGACCCTGCCGGAGGCGTCGCTGGCCCGCCCGGAGTCCTACCGCGTCAAGGACGTCGTCGGCCGCCGCGGGATCGGGCCGGCCGGCCTGTCGTACGACATCCTCCTGGAGGGCGACAGCGACGCCCTGGAGCACGACGTGGTGATCTCCGTCCAGCGGGCCCGGACCCCGGCGGCCGCCCGGCAGGTCACGGACCAGGCGATCCGCGACCACTTCCGGCACGAGGGCCACCGCACGGTGGTCTGCCGGCGCGCCCTCCAGGCGCACACCGACCCGTGGCTGGGCTGGACCGAGCTGGACGGCGCGGGCCGACTGGTCACCGAGGTCTCGCCGTACGCCGTGGACCTGGACTGGGACGACGTCGACGACCCGGAGGAGATCGCGCAGGTGGTCGCCGACCTGGGCCGGGCCACGGCCGCCATGCACGCGGCAGCGGACGACACCTCGGGCGAGTCGCTGGTGCCGTTCTCCACCGAGCGGGCCATCGACGCGGCGATCGCGGGCGACGAGGAAGGCTTCGCGCCGCTGCTCGTCGACTTCGCGCACGCCTACGGGGCACGCGTGCGTGCCGATCACCGGATCTTCGTGGACCTGCTCCGCAACGGGGGGATTCCGGGTCTGTGACGGATGGGCCGCGCACAGGAACCCTTTAGGGGTCCCTTACCGGCCGACGTGACACACTCTTGTCTCGCTATGGACATATCCGGGACCAAACTCAGAGCCGTGCGCGCGGCGCTGTTCACGGCCGTGGTCGTGACGCTCAGCACCGCGTCGCACGTACTGCTGTCCCGGGTCCCGCTGCCGCTGAACACGGTGGCCGCGGTCGCGGCCGCCGTGTTCCTGCTCTCCTACGCCCTGGCCGGCCGCGAGCGCGGCTTCGGGCGGATCGCCGCCCTGCTGGTCCCGCTGGAGCTGGCCGCCGACACCGTCTTCACCACCGGCCAGCACCTCTGCTACGGCCCTGCGGGCGGTCCGGTCGCCGGTCCCCTGCGCTCGGTCGGCTTCGACGTGCTGTGCGGCGGGCACACCGACGTCGGCACCCCGCTGGCCCAGATGACCGGCACCGACACCGGCCGGCTGACCGCCCTGCTCGCGCACGCCGACCCGGCCACGGCCTGGCTGCTGCTGGCCGCGCACGTCGGCGTCGGTCTGGTCGCGGCCGGCTGGCTGCGCCGCGGCGAGCGGGCGCTCGCCCAGCTGCTGTCCGCGGTGGCCGCCACGACCTTCCGGCCGCTGCTGCTCGCGGTGGCGGCGGTCACGGTGCGCCGCACCCGCTCGGTGGGCCGGCCGGCGCGTCCCGCGCCGCGGATCGCCGCGCTGCGCGCCCGCATCCTCGTGCACTCCCTGGGACGGCGCGGACCGCCGTGCCCGGACGCCCTCGCGCTCGCCTGAGCCGCGCCCCTGGGCCACCCGAGCACGACAGTCCCCACTCGTACCCGCGCACGACAGCTGCGCGTCCCACAGGAGAACACCACCATGAGCAAGCGGAACAGCCAGTCGGCGAAGACGGCGGCCCGGGAGCGGCTGCGCGCCGAGCGAGAGCGCGAGGCCAAGCGGGCCAAGGTCAAGCGGCAGATCACCGTGGCCTGCACGGTCGTGGCCGTGCTGGCGGCGGCCGGCGGCATCGGCTACGCCGTCGTCCAGGCCAACAAGCCCAGCCGCTGGGAGGCCGTGAAGGACGAGAAGGTCGTCGCCCCGGCCAACACCACCGGCACCGACGGTACGACGGTGGTCATCGGCAAGAGCTCGGCCGCGAAGACCCTCAAGATCTACGAGGACCCGCGCTGCCCGATCTGCGGCACGTTCGAGGAATCCGTCGGCGCGACCGTCAAGAAGGACGTCGACGACGGCAAGTTCAAGCTCCAGTACATCGGCGGCACCTTCCTCGACAACCACGACAACGGCGAGGGCTCCAAGAACGCGATGAGCGCCATGGGCGCCGCGCTCAACGTCAGCCCCGAGGCGTTCCTCGACTACAAGGCCGCGCTGTACTCGAAGAAGTGGCACCCGGAGGAGACCGACGACAAGTTCAAGAACGACGACTACCTCATCCAGGTCGCGGACACCGTGCCGGCGCTGAAGAACAACGCGTCGTTCCGGAACGACGTCAAGAGCGGCAAGTACGACGCCTGGGCGGTGGCCATGTCGAAGACCTTCGACGACAACAAGGACGGCGTGACCGGCACTCCGAGCCTGGTCATGGACGGCAAGGTGCTGACCGCCCCTGGCACCCAGAACCCGCCGATGACGGTGGACGAGTTCAACGCGGTGGTGGACGCGGCCCTCAAGGGCTGACCTCCGGCAGGGCGGCGCTGCCGCCGCCGTGAATCACGCGCGAAGAGCGGGCGAACCTTCACCGGTTCGCCCGCTCTTCGCACTTACCGGTCAGAAATCCGATCGCCCGTGACCAGTCGCCACAGACAACCCGAGAGCGCCGGCTCGCCCGTCGCGCGCCGCCGTACGTCCGTCAAGGCCGCGGCCGCCGGCGCCGTGCTGGCGGGTCCGCTCGCCGCCGCGCTGCCCGCACGCGCCGTCACCGGTGCGCCCGCCCTCCTGCACGGCGTCGCCTCCGGCGATCCTCCCCCACTGCCTCGAGGTCGTGGGGGGACCCTCACCGGACGGCATCCTGCTGCGGACCCGGGTGAGCCCCACCCCCGAGGCGGCACCCGGGTCCGGGCTCGGCCCGGACACCGAGGTGCGCGGGCGTGGCCGGGGGCAGGGGGTTCACCGACGTCGTCGCCGAGGGCTCGATCACCGCGACGGCCGCCTCCGACCACACCGTCAAGGCCGACGTCCGGGGACTGCGCCCGGCCGTCAACACCGACCAGTGGGACGGCTGCACCGACGACCGCCGCGAACTGCTCGCCCAACTGCGCGCGAACACGATCCGCAACACCGTCTTCCTGACCGGCGACATCCACCTGGCGTGGTCCAACGACGTCCCGGTGGACGCCGGGACGTATCCGCCGCCGGCGTCCGCCGCCTCGGAGTTCGTGGTCACCTCGGTGACCTCCGACAACCTCGACGACATCGTCAAGGTTCCCGAGGGCAGGGTCTCGGCGGTCGCGGCGCCCGTGATCCGCGCCGCCAACCGGCACGTCCACCGGGTCGGTGCCGACCGCCACGGCTACGGCGTGCTGGACCTGACCGCCGACCGCGCGCAGATGGACTACTACGTGCTGTCCGACCGCACCAGCCCTGACGCGACCTCGGCCCGGACCCGTTCGTACCGCACACGCAGCGGCACGCAGAAGGTCTGGCGCACCTACGACCCGGTCCGAGCCCTAGTCGGTTTCGAGGTCCGCGAGGAAGCCGAGCGCCACCCGCCAGGTGGCCTCGGCGGCCTCCTCGTCGTAGTCCGGCAGGTCGGGGTCGGTGTACAGGTGGCCGGCCCCGGCATAGCGGTAGACCTCCACGTCGGCGCCGGTGCGGCCCATCTGGAGGTACCAGGCGCTCAGCCAGTCGTCCGGCTCGAACGGGTCGGGTTCGGCCACGTGCAGCTGGACGGGCAGGCCGTCGGCGCTCGCGTTCGGCGCGACGTCCGAGGTGCCGTGCAGCAGGAGCAGTCCACGGGCCTTGTCGTCGCCGAGGGCGAGCGTCTGGGCGGTGGCGGCCCCGAACGAGAACCCGGCGTAGACCAGGCCCCGCTCCGAGTAGGGCGCCGCGGCCAGCACGGCACGCTTGAGCAGCTCGTCCTTGCCGATCGAGTCCTTGCAGGCCCTGCCCTCCTCGACCGTGTCGAACGAACGGCCCCCGAAGAGATCCGGCGTCCACACCTCGTGCCCGGCGGCACGCAGCCGGTCCGCGGCCTGGTGTACCGCGGGTCTGAGGCCGTAGGTCGAGTGGAAGAGAACGATGTTCATGAGCTCATGGTGCCAGCCGGGTACGACGGCGTCCGCCGGCCACGGTGGGCGGCCGACCGAAGAGAGTCTCGTCACACCACCCCCGGCTCTACCCCCGATCTTCACGATGACACGTGTTCACACCGCGCGTCGCAGGTTAGGTTCGCAGGCATGGAGAACGTACTCCGCCCTCTGATCGTGGTCGGCGGCTCGGTCGTCCTCACACTGGTCATCGGCTGGGCCACCGACCTGCTGCTGCGCAAGGCCGACGGACGGCACCAGGACAAACCGTTGTGGGGCCTGCTGCGCCGTGCCCGCGTCCCCTACCAGCTCGTGCTGTGCGCCGCCCTGCTGAGAGGCTCCTACGACCAGGCCGAGCTGCTGCAGGAGCACCGGGTCGGCATCGGCCGGACGCTGACCCTGGTGCTGATCGGGTCGGCGGCCTGGCTGGTGATCCGGATCGCTGGCGCCGTCGTCGAGACCTCGTACACGCGCTACGCCAGCGCCCGGGCGCACCGGGATCCGGCCCGGGTGCGGCGGGTGCGCACCCAGGTCGAGCTGATCATGCGCGTGGTCTCGGCGGTGGTCATCGTGGTGGCGGCGGCCTCGATGCTGCTGACCTTCCCGGCGATGCGCGCGGCCGGTGCCTCGCTGCTGGCCTCGGCCGGCCTCCTCGGCATCGTCGCCGGTGTCGCGGCGCAGTCCACGCTGAGCAACATGTTCGCGGGGCTGCAGATCGCCTTCGGCGACATGGTGCGGATCGGCGACACCGTGGTCGTCAACGGCGAGTGGGGCACGGTCGAGGAGATCACGCTGACCTTCCTGACGGTACGGACCTGGGACGAGCGCCGGATCACCATGCCGGTGTCGTACTTCACGTCCAACCCGTTCGAGAACTGGTCGCGTGGCACCCCGCAGATGACCGGCACCGTCTACTTCCACCTCGACCACTGCGCGCCGATGGACGCGATGCGCGAGAAGCTGCGCGACATCCTGCGCGAGTGCCCGGCCTGGGACGGCCGCGCCTACAACCTGGTGGTCACGGACACGACGCCGACCACGATGCAGGTACGGGCACTGGTGACGGCGAAGGACGCCGACGACATCTGGACGGTACGGGTCGTGGTCCGCGAGCAGATGCTCCGCTGGCTCTCCGAACACCACCCCTACGCCCTCCCCCGCGTCAACACGGCCGGCGCCGTACCAGCCCCGGGCCGCTCCCACGACGGCACGCCCCACCCCGCCTTCAACAAATCCCCGTCAGGCCGGGGCTGACCACCCGCCACCACCTGGGAGCGGACAGCCGGTCCGGGCCCACGGCGGGCTCGGTGGCCCGGACCGAGCACCCGCGCCCGGCCACCGCCCGCCGCCGACCGGGAACGGGGCCGCCAGGCACCGGGGCCTCCCCGGCCCGCGGACCGGGCGAGTGGATCGGTGCCCCGGCGCTGCGCTCACCCGACCGGCGGCGGCGCGCCCCCGGGACCGCGCCCACCGTCGCCGACTCGTCGTCGGCCCGGTCGCCGCGGACCGCCCGCGGTGCCCGCACGGCCGCCGAGTCCGGCGGCCGTGCGCGCCAGGAGGGGGCCGCGGACGCGCGGTGGGGTCAGTGGCCGCGTTCCGCGCCGCCGTTGACCTGGATGATCTGGGAGGTGATGTGGGCGGCGGCCGGTGAGGCGAGCCAGTGGAGGGTGGCGGCGATGTCGCCCGGGGTCCCGGGGCGGCCGGTGGAGGTCTCGGCGACGAGCCGTTCGCGTCGGGCGTCGTCCATCGCGTCGCCGAAGAAGTCGGTGTCCTCGACGTACCCGGGCGCGACCAGGTTCACCGTGATCCCTCGCGGGCCCAACTGGCGGGCCAGGTCGTGGGCGTAGGGGTGCAGGGCGGCCTTGGAGGCGGCGTAGGCGCCGCTGCCCGAACCGCGGTAGGCGGCGATGGAGCTGAGGAACAGCACCCGGCCGCCCGGCTCGGCGAGCCGCTCCTTGAGGGCCTCCGTGAGCAGCACGGCGGTCAGGGTGTTGATCCGGAAGTTGACCATCCAGTTGTCGGCGACGAGGTCGAGCGGATCCTCCCGCTCCACCCGGGGCTCCAGCCGCCCCGACCCTCCGGCACTGTGGATCAGCACGTCCACCGCCCCGAGCTCGTCGGCCACGAACCGGGCGACCGACCGCACCCCGGCCACGTCACCCACGTCGGCGGCGAACGTCAGCGCGCCCGGCACCCCGGCCCTGTGCAGCACCTCGCCCCGCCGCCCGAGCAGCAGCACCCGGTCCCCGTCAGCCGCGAAGGTCCGCGCCGCGGCGAGTCCGATCCCGGTACCGCCCCCGCTGATGACGACGTTGCGACTCATGGTCCGAGCCTACCGAGACGGCACCGGCCGGTCCCGTACACCGAGCGCGGCTCACCGCAGACTGCGTACGTCCAGGTGGCGCAGTACCCGGTCCACGATCTCCGGGTCTGCCCCCGGCTCCCTGCGCGCCGCCAGCACCTCGTGCCGCGCCGCGCTCAGCATCTCGCTCTGGATCCGCCGCAACCGCTTCAGCCGCCGTACGCGCTTGTCGTGGCCCTCCCTGCGCTCCTCCTCCCCCCACTGCGGGCTGATCCGCAGCCCGATGTCGAAGGCCCGCCGCAGCATCTGCTCGGACAGCTCCTCCGGCAGTTCCTCGACCGCCTCGATCTCCCGCAGCCGCCGCCTGGCCGCCCGCGCCGCCCGCGCCGCCAGCTCCTCCTCGAACGCCTTCTCCCGTTCGGTGTCCGCCCGTACCCCCAGCCGTTTGACCAGCCACGGCAGCGTGAGCCCCTGGAGCACGAGCGTCGCCATGATCACCCCGAAGGCGATGAACACGATCTCGTCCCGGTCGGGGAAGGGCGCGCCGCTGTCCGTCTTCAGCGGAATGGCCAGGGCGAGCGCCACCGAGGCCACGCCGCGCATCCCGGACCACCACATGACGACGGTCTCCCGCCAGGTCATGGGGATGTCCTCCTCGTAGTCCCGCAGCGCGTGCATCCGTCTGGTGAGCCAGGTGGCCGGCAGCAGCCACACCAGCCGTACCAGCACCACCACGGCCACGACCACGCCCGCCCAGCCGAGCAACTCGCCCCACCGGCCCGAGGCGGTGCGCAGCGCGTTGTGCAGTTCGAGGCCGATCAGCCCGAACGCGACCCCGGTGACGAGCGTGTCCACGACGTTCCAGACGGTGTGCCCGGCCAGCCGGGTCAGCACGTCGTCGGCGTCGGAGGCGTACTCGGCCAGGAACAGCGCGGTGGTGAGCACCGCGAGGACGCCGGAGCCGTGCAGCTCCTCGGCCAGCACGTAGGAGGCGTACGGCACGAGCAGCGTCAGCCCGATCTGCAGGGTCGGGTCCCCCAGCAGGTTCAGCACCTTGTTCGTGCCCCAGCCGAGCACCATGCCCACGGCCACCGCCACCACCGCGGACAGCACCAGGTCGAGCCCGGCCCGCCAGGCCGAGAACTCCCCGCTGACGGCGGCGGCGATCGCCACGTGGTAGAGGACGATGGCCGTGACGTCGTTGAACAGCCCCTCGCCCTCCAGGATCGACACCAGGCGGCGCGGCAGCCCGAGCTGTCCGGCCACCGCGGTCACCGCGACCGGGTCGGGCGGCGCGACCAGCGCGCCCAGGGCCACGGCCGCGGCGACGGACAGCCCCGGCACGATGGCGTGCGAGACGACGGCGACACAGAAACTGGTGACGAACACCAGTGCCACGGCCAGCAGGAAGATCGGCCGTTTGTGCGCCGTGAACTGCCGCCAGGAGGTGCGCCGTACGGCGGCGTAGAGCAGCGGCGGCAGCAGGGTGGGCAGGATCAGAACGGGCGGGATGCTGACGTTCGGCACGAAGTCGAGCACCGCGAGGACGATCCCGAGCAGCGTCATCAGGACCGGCGCGGGCAGCCCGAACCGGTCGCCGATCGGGACGCTGATCACGGCCCCCAGCAACACGACGAACAGCAGGGCCAACTGATCCACGCTCAGCGCTCCGGGACGTCGGACGTTCACACGACAGGCTTCCAGCCTGCCACGCCGCCCCGCTCACCGGCCGCTTCGGACCCGTGGACTACAAGGCGCGCCGCATCGCCCGGTGCGGGATGCCCGCATCGGGGAACTCCGGTCCGTACGCCTCGTATCCCAGCCGCTCGTAGAAGCCGAGCGCGTGGCTCTGCGCGTGCAGGTCCACCGCCGTGAGGCCGCGCGCGTGTGCCGCGTCCTCGATGGCACGCACCAGGGCCGCGCCGACGCCCAGCCCGCGCGCGTCCCCCGTGACGGCGAGCCGCCCCAGGGAGCCGAGCGCCGGGTCGCCGCCGGTCTTCGCGGCGGCCGCCGCGCCGTACAGCAGCCGCCCGGTGCCGAGCGGCACGCCGTCCTCGCGGACCGCCAGCACATGCACGGCGACGGCGTCGTACTCGTCGTACTCGATGTCCTGCGCAACGCCCTGCTCCACGACGAAGACCTCCTTGCGCACCGCGAAGCATGCCTCGCGGTCGGCGGGGTCCTCGGCGACACGCACCTCGTACGGCAGGCTCATGCGTACGTCTCCTCGCGGACCTGGTCCAGGGCCTTTTGGAGGTCCTCGGGGTAGTCGCTGGCGAACTCCACCCACTGGCCGTCGCCGGGGTGCTCGAAGCCGAGCCGCACCGCGTGCAGCCACTGGCGGGTCAGCCTCAGCCGCTTGGCGAGGGTGGGGTCGGCGCCGTAGGTCAGGTCGCCGACGCAGGGGTGGCGGTGGGCGGCCATGTGGACGCGGATCTGATGGGTGCGCCCGGTCTCCAGCTTGACGTCGAGCAGGGAGGCGGCGCGAAACGCCTCGATCAGGTCGTAGTGCGTGACGGAGGGCTTGCCGTCGGCGGTGACCGCCCACTTGTAGTCGTGGTTCGGGTGCCGGCCGATGGGCGCGTCGATGGTGCCGCTGGTCGGGTCGGGGTGGCCCTGGACCAGGGTGTGGTAGCGCTTGTCGACCGTGCGCTCCTTGAACTGGCGCTTGAGCGACGTGTACGCGTACTCGGACTTGGCGACCACCATCAGGCCAGAGGTGCCGACGTCGAGGCGGTGCACGATGCCCTGGCGCTCGGCGGCGCCGGAGGTGGAGATGCGGTAGCCGGCCGCCGCGAGGCCGCCGATCACGGTCGGACCGGACCAGCCGGGGCTGGGGTGCGCGGCGACGCCGACCGGCTTGACGATCACGACCACGTCATCGTCGTCGTGCACGATCTCCATGCCCTCGACCGGCTCGGCGACCACCTGCACGGGTGCGGGTGCCTGCGGCATCTCGACCTCGAGCCAGGCACCGCCGCGCACCCGCTCGGACTTGCCGGCCACCGTGCCGTCGACCAGCACCTTGCCCGCGGCGGCCAGCTCCGCCGCCTTCGTACGGGAGAAGCCGAACATCCGGGAGATGACGGCGTCGACGCGCTCGCCCTCCAGACCTTCGGGCACGGGCAGGGTACGGATCTCGGGAAGCGTGCTCACCCGTCGAGTATGCCGGACCGGTCCGGCCGTCCCGTCCCGGGCTCAGTCCTTGTGGACGGTCCCGTCCGGGTCCAGGCCGCGGAAGGAGAGCAGCACGATCAGGATGCCGCCGCACACGATCGCCGAGTCGGCGAGGTTGAACACGGCGAAGTGCTTCGGCGAGATGAAGTCGACGACCGCGCCCTCGAAGACGCCCGGCGAGCGGAAGAGCCGGTCGGTGAGGTTGCCCAGGGCACCGCCGAGCAGCAGGCCGAGCGCGATGGCCCAGGGCAGACTGTGGAGCTTGCGCGCGAGGCGGGTGATCACCACGATCACGGCGGCCGCGATGACCGTGAAGATCACGGTGAAGGCCTCGCCGAAGCCGAAGGCCGCGCCCGCGTTGCGGATCGCCTCCAGTTGCAGCCAGTCGCCGATGAGCCGGATCGGCGGGCGGTGTTCCAGCTTGGCGACCACGAGCATCTTGCTGGCCAGATCGAGGGCGTAGGCGATGGCCGCGACCGTGAACAGCACGGCGACCCGGCGCCGGCCCCGGGGCCGCTCGGCGGCGGGTGCCGTTCCGTCCGCGCCGGCCGGCGTCCCGCTCGTCCCGTCCGTGCCCGCCGCCGTGTGGTCGGTGCCGGGCCCGCCGGCCGGGGCCTGTGCCCCTTCGGCGCCGGACGGGCCGCCCCGCGCGGCGTTCCCCCCGGGTCGCTGCCGCCCCGCTCCCGCCGCGTCCGGAGTGTCCGGCGTACCGATGATGCGCTCCGCCTCTGCCACGTGAGTCCCTTGACCTAGGTACCTGACTGGGGACGAGACTACGGCACGCCTCGCACCCGGTTCAGTACCGGCGTTCCTGCTTCTGCTTGCACGCCACGCACAGGGTGGCCCGCGGGAAGGCCTGCATGCGGGCCTTGCCGATGGGGTTGCCGCAGTTCTCGCACAGGCCGTAGGTGCCCGCGTCGAGCCGTTGCAGGGCCCGCTCGGTCTGGGTGAGCATCTCGCGCGCGTTGGCGGCCAGCGCCATCTCGTGCTCGCGCGTGATGTTCTTGCTGCCGGTGTCCGCCTCGTCGTCGCCCGCGCCGTCGCCGGAGTCCCGCATCAGACCCGCGAGGGACTCCTCCGACGAGGTGATCTCGGTGCTCAGCCGCTCCATCTCGGACTCGAGCTCCGCGCGGGCCGCCGAGACCTCCTCCAGGGTCCAGGGATCCTCACCCGTGCGCACCGGGAGGTCGCCCGGATCCACCGCCGCGGCGATGCGTGCCTTCGGGACGGCGGTCTTCGCCGCCGCGGCCGTTCCAGGAGTCTTCTTCGCAACCACCGTCGTGGCTCCCGTCTGCTTCGCGGCCCGAGCCGCGCCCACCTTCTTGGCCGTCCTCTTCCTGCCCGCACCCGCACCGGAGACACCAGGAGCCGCCACGCGACCCGCACCGTCCCCGTCCCCCGCGGCCCCCGTCTCCGCCCCGCCGGCACCGCCGCCCCTGGCCACCGCCGCACCAGCCTTCCTGCCGGCCTTCCTCCGACCGCCCACCCCCGCCCCGGCGATGTCCGTGACCGAGTCCTCGCCGGCGCCCGCCCCGTCACCGCCGACCTGCTCCCGCGCACCCGTCTCCGCGGCTGCGACGTCCCCGCCGGTGGCGTCCGCCTTCCCGTGAGCGCCCTTCCCGCCCGCCTTGTGGGTGGCCCCTTGCCCACCTGCCTTCCGAGCACCGGGCTTCTCGGCGGCAGCGCCGTGGACGGCAGCGCTCTGGCCGCCCGCCCCCGCCCCGGCGGTCTCCCCCACCGGGGTTTCCTCGGTGACGGTCCCGTCACCGCCGGCCCGCTCCCGCGCACCCGCCTCCGCGGCTGCCGCATCCCCGCCGGTGGCGACCGTCCGCCCGCGAGTGCCCTTCGCACCGGCGCCCGCCTTGCGGGCGGCCCCGTGCCCGCCTGTCTTCCGGGCACCCGACTTCTCGGCCACGGCGTCCTTCTTCCCCACGGCGTCCTGTGCGGCAGCGGCCTCCTTGCCCGCACCGGCCGCCGCCCGAGGCGGGTGCCGCACGACACCCCCGGCACCCGGCCGCTCGGCGGGCGTCTTCTTCGCGGCCGTCCGGCCGGCACGGGCACCCCTGTCGGCGGCCTCCGCCGCCACGGTGCCCTCGGCGGCCTTCTCCCCCACGTCCGGGGCTTCGGCGGAGGGCTTCCTCGCCGTCGCACGCTTGCTCGGGGGCTTCCTCGCCGCGGCGGCCTCGGCGCGGGACTCCTCGGGGGCGGGCCTCTTCTCCGGCTCGGATGTCGGCGCGGTCGCCTCCAGTGGGGCCTTGCCCGCCACGGGCTTCTTCGCGGCCGTCTTCTTCGCCGTGGTCTTCCGCGTGCTCTTCGCAGGAGCCGCCGGTGCCGGTTCCAGGGGCGCCGCCGTCCCCTCCCCCGCGGCAGCGGGTTCCTGCCCGGCCGCCCCGGCCGACCTCTGCCCGCCGCGCTCGGCCACAGAAGACTTGGACGTGTTCGCCCTGGTCGTCGGGCCCCTGCGCCCGCGTCCCGTCGTCGCTCCGGCCTTGGCCGGCTGCTTCGGCGTGACCCTCTCCTTCACGGCCACCGCCTCCTTCGCGGCCATGCCTGACGCCCTGGCCGCCGCTCGGGTGGTCTTCCCGGCCGCGCCACCGGCGGCATCGGGGAGGCCGCTGCCCCGGGACCTGCCGGACGCCGACTGCTCGGCGGTCTTCTTCGCCACCATGGCCGCGGCCCCTTCACATATTGTGATCTTGCTCGCGAATCGTGCTGGGACGATAAATCGACTCGAGTCCCGCGGCAACGGGGCACGCCGCCCGATTCGCCCGCCTCGCGCGGATCGCGCGGCCGGCATGCATGCGTTGTGCCCAGCTCGCCGCCGCGTAATCCGACCAGCGGCACGTCCTACGATCCGGATGGCACCGCCGCGCCATCCGGGTCACCACCGGTCCGGAAAACGGGTCGGCCCCGGTCGCCGGGGCGCCGTACACTGGGCGGAGCGAAAAGCGTGGATGGGGACGAGTAGCGGCGTAGGCAGCCCAGAGCGACCCGGGGACGGTGTGAGCCCGGGGGCGAGCGCGACGTGAAGATCACCCCGGAGCCGCCGGAAGAAAGCCCCAGCACGGAGCCAGGGGCCGGTAGAACCGGCATCGCGACCCCAATGAGGGGGCTCGTCGGAGCGTACGGCGCACCGGTGGGCCAAGGAGGGTGGTACCGCGGGAGCGCGCCGAACACGGCGTGGACAGCACAAAGGCTCTCGTCCCTCCGACGGAAGGCAGCACATCCGCCGGAGGAAGATCGATGACGCAGTACCGCCAGGTGCCCGCCCAGGTCGACCTGCCCGCCCTCGAGCACGCCGTGCTCGACTTCTGGCGCGAGCAGAAGATCTTTGCCAAGAGCCTGGAGCAGTCCGAGGGCCGCCCCGAGTGGGTGTTCTACGAGGGCCCGCCCACCGCCAACGGCATGCCGGGCGCCCACCACATCGAGGCGCGCGTCTTCAAGGACGTCTTCCCCCGCTTCCGCACCATGCGCGGCTACCACGTGGCCCGCAAGGCCGGCTGGGACTGCCACGGCCTCCCGGTGGAACTGGCGGTCGAGAAGGAGCTCGGCTTCAGCGGCAAGAAGGACATCGAGGCGTACGGCATCGCCGAGTTCAACGACAAGTGCCGCGAGTCCGTGCTCCGCCACACCGACGCGTTCTCCGAGCTGACGACCCGCATGGGCTACTGGGTCGACCTCGACGAGGCGTACGTCACCATGGAGCCCGAGTACATCGAGTCCGTCTGGTGGTCGCTGAAGGAGATCTTCAACAAGGGCCTGCTGGTGCAGGACCACCGGGTCGCCCCCTGGTGCCCGCGCTGTGGCACGGGCCTGTCGGACCACGAGCTGGCCCAGGGCTACGAGACGGTCGTCGACCCGTCCGTCTACGTCCGCTTCCCGCTCACCTCCGGTCCGCTCGCCGGCCAGGCCTCGCTCCTGGTGTGGACGACGACCCCGTGGACGCTGGTGTCCAACACGGCGGTCGCCGCGCACCCCGAGGTCACTTACGTGGTCGCGACGAACGGCGAGGAGAAGCTCGTCGTCGCCGAACCGCTGGTCGGCAAGGCGCTCGGCGAGGGCTGGGAGACCACGGGCGAGACCTTCACCGGCGCCGAGATGGAGCGCTGGACGTACCAACGCCCGTTCGAGCTCGTGGAGTTCACGGAGCCGGCGCACTACGTGGTCAACGCCGAGTACGTCACCACCGAGGACGGCACGGGTCTGGTCCACCAGTCCCCCGCCTTCGGTGAGGACGACCTGAGGGTCTGCCGGTCCTACGGCCTTCCGGTGGTCAACCCCGTCCGCCCGGACGGCACGTTCGAGGAGGACGTCCCGCTGGTCGGCGGCGTCTTCTTCAAGAAGGCGGACGAGAAGCTCACCGAGGACCTCGGCGACCGCGGCCTGCTCTTCAAGCACGTGCCGTACGAACACAGCTACCCGCACTGCTGGCGCTGCCACACCGCGCTGCTGTACTACGCGCAGCCGTCCTGGTACATCCGCACCACCGCGGTCAAGGACCGGCTGCTCGAGGAGAACGAGAAGACCAACTGGTTCCCTTCGAGCGTCAAGCACGGCCGGTACGGCGACTGGCTGAACAACAACATCGACTGGGCGCTGTCCCGCAACCGCTACTGGGGCACGCCGCTGCCGATCTGGCGCTGCGAGGACGGCCACCTCACCTGTGTCGGCTCCCGCGCGGAGCTGACCGGGCTGACCGGCACCGACCAGTCGGAGCTCGACCCGCACCGCCCGTTCATCGACGAGGTCGTCTTCCCGTGCCCGCGGTGCGAGAAGACGGCCACGCGCGTGCCCGAGGTCATCGACGCCTGGTACGACTCGGGTTCGATGCCGTTCGCGCAGTGGGGCTACCCGTACAAGAACAAGGAGCTGTTCGAGAGCCGGTACCCGGCGCAGTTCATCTCCGAGGCGATCGACCAGACCCGCGGCTGGTTCTACACGCTGATGGCGGTCGGCACGCTGGTCTTCGACAAGTCGTCGTACGAGAACGTCGTGTGCCTCGGCCACATCCTCGCCGAGGACGGCCGGAAGATGTCCAAGCACCTGGGCAACATCCTCCAGCCGATCCCGCTCATGGACCGGCACGGCGCGGACGCGGTGCGCTGGTTCATGGCGGCCGGCGGCTCCCCGTGGGCAGCCCGCCGGGTGGGCCACGGCACCATCCAGGAGGTCGTCCGCAAGACGCTCCTGACCTACTGGAACACGGTCGCCTTCCAGGCCCTGTACGCCCGTACATCCGCCTGGGCTCCCACCGAGGCCGACCCGGCCCCGGCCGACCGCCCGCTGCTCGACCGCTGGCTGCTCAGTGAGCTGCACGCACTGACCGACCAGGTCACGCAGGCCCTGGAGGCGTACGACACCCAGCGCGCCGGCAAGCTGCTGTCGGCGTTCGTCGACGACCTGTCGAACTGGTACGTCCGGCGCTCGCGCCGCCGGTTCTGGCAGGGCGACAAGGCCGCGCTGCGCACGCTGCACGAGGTGCTGGAGACGGTGACCAGGCTGATGGCGCCGATCACCCCGTTCATCACCGAGCGGGTCTGGCAGGACCTGATCGTGCCGGTCACCCCGGGCGCCCCGGAGTCGGTGCACCTGGCCACCTGGCCGGAGGCGGACCTGCCGGCGATCGACCCGGAGCTGTCGAAGCAGATGGTCCTGGTGCGCCGCCTGGTGGAGCTGGGCCGTGCCACACGCGCGGAGTCGGGCGTCAAGACCCGCCAGCCGCTGTCCCGGGCGCTGGTCGCGGTGGCGGGCTTCGAGTCCCTGGACCGGGAGCTGCACACGCAGATCACGGAAGAGCTGAACGTCTCCTCCCTGGCGTCGCTGAGCGAGGTCGGCGGGTCCCTGGTGGACACCACCGCCAAGGCCAACTTCCGTGCGCTGGGCAAGCGGTTCGGCAAGCGGGTGCAGGACGTCGCCAAGGCCATCGCGGGCGCGGACGCGGCGGCGCTGTCGCTGGCGCTGCGCGAGGGCACGGCGTCGGTGGAGGTCGACGGCGAGACGGTGACGCTCGCGCCGGACGAGGTGATCATCACCGAGACCCCGCGCGAGGGCTGGTCGGTGGCGTCCGACTCCGGCGCCACGGTCGCCCTGGACCTGGAGATCACGGAGGAGCTGCGCCGTGCGGGCCTGGCCCGGGACGCGATCCGGCTGATCCAGGAGGCCCGCAAGAACAGCGGCCTCGACGTGGCCGACCGGATCGCGCTGCGCTGGACCGCGACGGACCCGGCGACCATCGCCGCCCTGAGCGAGCACGCGTCGCTGATCGCGGAGGAGGTCCTGGCGACGGACTTCGCCCAGGGCGAGGCGGACACCGGCTACGGCGACGCCTTCTCCGACGAGGGCCTGTCCCTGACGTTCCGCCTCCGCAAGGCATGACCCACCGGGGGCGACACCTGCCCCAGCGGGGAGCCCGCCCGGCCACGAGGCGGAGGGCTCCCCGCCCGGCTTGAAGGGGCGTAGCCCCTGGGCAGGGCGGCGAGGGCGGGCGCGCGGCCACGGCATACGGGAACGGCCCCGGAGGGATCTCCCTCCGGGGCCGTTCTCTCAGGCTGCCGACGCCTAGTCACCAGAACCCGTCAGGGTTCCCTCAGTTGTCGTCCTCGTCGATCAGGAAGCCGCGCATCGGCGACGGCGCCTGACCCATCGGAGCCGGGCCCTGCGGACGCACCGGGGCCATCGGCTGGGTCATCGCCGGGGCCATCTGCTGCTGACCGCCGTAGGACGGACCCGACGGGCTGGGCGCACCGCCCATCGGCTGGCCGCCGCCGTACGACGGGGCGCTCGCGCCGGCCGGAGCCATGGAGGGCGCCGGGGACGGCGGGAGGGACGGGGCCGCAGGCGTGCGCGGCGGGGCGAGGGAGTCGTCCGCCTGGGTCTCCAGCTGACGCAGCTGCGACTCCAGGTACGACTTCAGGCGCGTGCGGTACTCGCGCTCGAAGCCGCGCAGGTCCTCGACCTTGCGCTCCAGCGTGGCGCGGGCGGACTCCAGGGAGCCCATCGCGACGCGGTGCTTCTCCTGCGCGTCCCGCTCCAGGGCGTCGGCCTTGGCACGGGCGTCACGCTCCAGACCCTCGGCACGCGAACGCGCCTCGCCGACGATCTTGTTGGCCTCGGACCGCGCCTCGGCGATCGCCTGGTCGGCGGTCTGCTGGGCCAGCGACAGGACGCGCGCGGCGCTGTCGCCACCGGGACCCTGACCCATCGGGCCGGGGCCGCCCATGGGACCGGGGCCGCCGCCCATCGGGCCGGGACCCATCTGACCCTGCATCGGACCCTGGCCCATCGGACCCTGGCCCATCGGACCCTGGCCCATCGGCCCGGGACCCATCTGGCCGGGGCCGGGGCCGGGACCCTGGGGGCCCTGACCGCCCGGGCCGGCGGGCAGCTGCGGGGCACCGCTGGGCAGCTGGGGCGGGCCACCCATGGGGCCGCCCATCTGCTGCTGCGGTGGGCCCGATATCCCGGCGGGCACCGGAGCGCCCGGCCCTCGCATGCCCTGCTGCTGAGGATGCGGCGGCTGCTGGTCCTCCGGAGGCTTGCGCATGTTCTGCTGGTTCTGGGCAGCAGCGCGCGTGGCCGCGGCCAGTTTGGCGCGCAGGTCCTCGTTCTCGCGGAGCAGTCGGGTCAGCTCGGCTTCGACCTCGTCGAGGAAGGCATCGACCTCGTCCTCGTCATAGCCTTCTCGGAGGCGGACGGTCGTGAACTGCTTGTTCCGCACGTCCTCGGGGGTCAACGGCATCTCTTCACCTCAACGTAGTCATCGGCAGTCGGCAAGACCGTATCGTCCACAGTCACCTCGCGAAGTTCCCCACGATGGAGATCAGGATGTAGACGATGATCATCAGTACGAAGAAGGACAGGTCGAGCGCCACGCCCCCGAGACGCAGCGGCGGGATGAACCGCCGCAGAAGCTTCAGCGGTGGATCGGTGACAGTGTAGGTGGCCTCCAGAACGACCACCATCGCCTTGCCGGGTTGCCACGAGCGGGCGAACTGGAACACATAGTCCATGACCAGCCGGAAGATCAGCACGATGAGGAACACCATCAGCGCGATGTAGAGAACCTCCATGGCCACACGCATGATCGGTGCTTCCCTCTCCCCTGTTACGTGCCAGTTCTACGGTGGTGCGTCTCAGCTCTGGTTGAAGAACCCGCCCTCTGCGATGCGGGCCTTGTCCTCCGCCGTGACATCGACGTTAGCAGGCGACAACAGGAACACCTTCTGCGTCACCCGCTCGATACTGCCGTGAAGACCAAACACCAAACCGGCGGCAAAGTCGACAAGTCGCTTCGCATCTGTGTCATCCATCTCAGTCAGATTCATGATCACCGGGGTGCCCTCACGGAAGTGTTCCCCGATGGTACGGGCCTCGTTGTAGGTCCGGGGGTGAAGTGTGGTGATCCGGTACGGCTCTCGTTCCGACACGACCTTGGGCATGATCACCGGTGCGTTCTTCTCCAGGCTTGCGCGGTCTTGTGTGATGGACGCCACGGGCGCGATGCGCGCCGGACGCCCGGATTCCGCCGGGAGCGAAGCGGAATGCGACACCGGTTCGCGGGGCGCCGGGGGCTGCATCACTCGCACCGGTTCATCCCTTTGGGGCTGATGTGTTCCGTGCGACTGGTGCGGTGGCTCATGCCGTCGGCGGTCCCGCTCGGGTTCCGGGTCCAGCTCGGGTTCGAAGTCGTCATCGGGGTCGAATCCCCGGCCGTCGTACCCATCGTCCTCCACGAGGCCGAGGTAGACCGCCATCTTGCGCATCGCGCCGGCCATGCTCTGAGTCCTCCGCTCTGTGGTGGATCCGCTGACGACCGCCAAGTGCCCGCGATCCACGTGGTCGTTGCGCCCCGTTGGGCGATATTGACCATATTTTCTGCTGTGGTCCGACTTCTTGGCGACGTTACCCGAGCCTGGAGCGGACTCCGAGTACCGCGCTGCCGACGCGCACATGTGTCGCTCCGGCGGCCACGGCCTGTTCGAGGTCCCCGCTCATCCCTGCCGAGACCATGGTGGCAGCCGGATGGGCTCCGCGCAGGTCGGTCGACAAATCCATGAGGCGCTCGAACGCGGCCTGTTGCCGGCCGGCGTACTCCCCGGTCAGCGGGGCGACGGTCATCAGCCCGTCGAGCCGCAGTCCCTCGGAACGGGCGACGAGGTCGGCCAACTCTTCGATTCCGCCGGGCCCCACGCCTCCCCGCTCACCGCGCCCACCCTCCCCCGCGTCCAGCGCCACCTGGATGAGGCAGCCGATCTCACGCTCCGCCCGCACGGCCTCCCTGGAGAGCGCGGTGACGAGCCGGGAACGGTCGACCGACTGTACGACATCGGCGTAACCAACCACGGATCGCACTTTATTGGTCTGAAGTTGACCAACAAAATGCCACGTCAGGGGCAAATCAGCACACTCGGCGGCCTTGGGCGCCGCCTCCTGGTCCCGGTTCTCGGCGGTGTGACGCACACCGAGTTCCGACAGCATCCGCACATCCGCGGCCGGGTACGTCTTGGTGACCACGATGAGGGTCACCTCCTCCCGCGCCCGGCCCGCGGCCGTGCACGCGGCGGCGATACGCCGCTCCACCTTCGCCAGGTTTCCGGCGAGTTCGTTCCTACGGTCCGTCATGCCCCATCAGTCCAGCCAGACATAGCCCGCGAGTCGACCCGTGGTGCGGTCGCGGCGGTACGAGAAGTGATCGCCCGACTCCCGCGTGCACACCGGCGACTGCTCCCGGTCGTGCACCCCGAGGCGCTCGAGCTGCGCGTGCACGCCCGCGCTCACGTCGACGGCCGGCGTGCCCCAACTCGTCTCGGAGTGCGCCGCCGGCTCGATCGCGGCCACCTCGGCGCGCATGTCCTCCGGCACCTCGTAACACCGGCCGCACACGGCGGGCCCGGTGCGGGTGGTGATGCGGTCGGGCCGGGCGCCGAGCGACTCCATCGCTTCGACCGCGGCCGGGACGACCCCCTTGACCATGCCGGGCCGCCCGGCGTGGACCGCGGCGACCACACCTGCGACCGGGTCGGCCAGCAGCACCGGAACGCAGTCCGCGGTGAGCACGGCGAGGGCGAGCCCGCGGGCCGCGGTCACCAGGCCGTCGACCGGCGGGGTGAGCCGCGTGGTCCACGGCCCGTCGACCTCGGCGATGTCGTTGCCGTGCACCTGATTCATCCAGACCACCCGGTCCGGATCGAGTCCGAGCGATTCGGCGGTCAGTTGGCGGTTGGCGCGTACCGCGCCGGGGTCGTCGCCGACCGCGCCGCCGAGATTGAGCTCCTCGAACGGAACGGCGCTCACCCCGCCCCACCGGTCGGTGAAGGCGAAGTGCGCGCCGTTCACGGTGTCGTGCCGATCTATCACTTGAGGAAGTCCGGGACGTCCAGCTCCTCGGCCGCGCTGTCGGAGTAGCTGCGCGGCGACGGGGTGACGGGCGGGGCCATGGGCGGCAGGTCCTGCACCGGCTCGGGTGCGACGGGCTCCGGCTCCTCCTTCGGCATCACGCTGCCGAGCGAGCCGAAGGTCGGGCGGCTCTCGGGCTGCCGCACCGGGGCCGGCTCCTCGCGGCGGGCCGGAGGCGCGGAGGCGGCCGAGCCGAGGACGTTGTCCCGGCGGGCCGGCGGCTGACCGCCGTCGAAGCCGGCCGCGATCACGGTGACCCGGACCTCGTCGCCGAGGGCGTCGTCGATGACCGCGCCGAAGATGATGTTGGCCTCGGGGTGCGCGGCCTCGCTGACCAGCTGGGCGGCCTCGTTGATCTCGAACAGACCGAGGTCCGAGCCGCCCGAGATGGACAGGAGCACGCCCCGGGCGCCGTCGATGGAGGCCTCGAGGAGCGGGGAGGAGATCGCCATCTCGGCCGCGGCCACCGCGCGGTCGTCACCGCGGGCCGAGCCGATGCCCATGAGCGCCGAGCCGGCCTCGGACATGACCGACTTGACGTCGGCGAAGTCGAGGTTGATCAGGCCGGGGGTGGTGATCAGGTCGGTGATGCCCTGCACACCGGACAGCAGCACCTGGTCCGCGGACTTGAACGCGTCCAGCACGCTGACCTGGCGGTCCGAGATGGACAGCAGCCGGTCGTTGGGGATGACGATGAGGGTGTCGACCTCTTCGCGGAGCTCGGCGATGCCGTCCTCGGCCTGGTTCGCGCGGCGCCGCCCCTCGAAGGTGAACGGGCGCGTGACCACGCCGATGGTGAGGGCACCCAGCGAGCGTGCGATGTTGGCCACGACGGGCGCGCCGCCGGTACCGGTGCCGCCGCCCTCACCGGCCGTCACGAAGACCATGTCGGCCCCCTTGAGGACCTCCTCGATCTCCTCGCGGTGGTCCTCGGCGGCCTTGCGGCCGACGGCCGGGTTGGCCCCGGCGCCGAGTCCGCGCGTGAGTTCGCGGCCGACATCGAGCTTGACGTCGGCGTCGCTCATCAACAGCGCCTGCGCGTCGGTGTTGATGGCGATGAACTCGACGCCCTTGAGACCGACCTCGATCATCCGGTTGATGGCATTGACACCACCGCCGCCGACACCGATGACTTTGATGACTGCGAGGTAGTTCTGCGGTGCTGCCACGTCGAAGGCCTCTCGCCTCGAGTTACGTGTCGCCGCCTCGCGGTCCTGCCGCGATCCGACGACTGATGCCGAATGGGACGGTCCGAACGCCGACCCGAACCCTAACCCTGAAGTTTAGGGTTACCAGTGTGTCTGTTCCCTGAAGTCTTCGGAACAGGACACTAAGTCGACAAGTGGCGCCCGTTCAACGAACACGCCGAACCTCCCGTTTTTCTTTTCACCCTATGTGATCAGCCATAGCGGCGCTCAACCAGGGTGTTGGCCTGCGCTGATGTGCGTCAACTCCCCGATGACGCCGGGGCGGTGGGAACCCTGACGTCGAAGTGCCGCGCGCCGGGCGCCGCTTTCATCAGCGCGGTCAGGGTGCGGGCCTTCAGCCGGCCGTTCTCGCTGCTGCCCCAGGCGACGGTCCGGCCCCCGCTCAACTCCAGTGAGATGTCGTCGTAGGTACGGACCTTGACCACCCGTGTCTCGCGGGCGACCGCGACGGGAATCCGCCCCGCGACCGCGACCGCCTCACGCACCAGCCGGGCCTCACCGAAGCGCCGCAGGCTCGCGGTGGCCGTGCTCGAGCGGGAAAGCGACAATTCCAGCAGAGGCACGCCTTTCGGCGGCTGGGAAACCGTGGCGAACCGGACACCCTTCGCGTCCACTTCGACGAACTTTCCGCCCTTTTCCTCCACCATGACCGGAGTGCGCTCGACCACTTTCAACACGATTCCATGCGGCCATGAGCGCACCACGTCAACCGAGTCAATTCGGGGCAATTCATGACGTAGCCGGGCCTCGACCGCATCGGTGTCGACGGAAATCAGCTGCGTTCCGAGCCGCACTCCGGCGGCCGCGCGCACCTGACTGGACGTCAGGACGGTCGTGCCGGAGGCGGATACGCGCTCCACGCGCGTCCACTGCGAGCCGTACAGCACCCACAGGGAGCCGGCGCCGAGGCACAGCAGGGCCAGCGAAAGAATGATGATCGTACGAGGGCGCAGCCGTCTCAGCCGGTGGACCAGAGGCGGGCCGGACGACGACTCCTGCTGGCGTTCACCGCGCTCCGCGGTCGTCGGTCCGGCCACGCTCTCAAGCCCTTTCGTGCATACGGTCCTAACGGTGCGAGGCGATGGCCTCGTACACCATGCCGACGAGCAGCTCGTCGGCGTCCCGGCGGCCGAACTCCCCGGCGGCGCGGGACATCTGGTACAGCCGGTGCGGATCGGCGAGCACGGGCAGGACGTTCTGCTGCACCCACTCGGGGGTGAGTTCCGCGTCGTCGACCAGCAGTCCGCCGCCGGCCTTGACCACCGGCTGGGCGTTCAGCCGCTGTTCGCCGTTGCCGATGGGCAGCGGGACGTAGGCGGCGGGGAGCCCGACGGCGGAGAGTTCGGCGACGGTCATCGCGCCGGCGCGGCAGAGCATCATGTCGGCCGCGGCGTACGCGAGGTCCATCCGATCAAGGTAACTTACCGGGATGTAGGGCGGCATTCCCGGCATCTGCTGCACCTGGGGCAGTTCGTTCTTCGGGCCGACCGCGTGCAGGATCTGGATGCCGGCCTGCTGGAGCCAGGGCGCGACCTGCTGGACCACCTCGTTGAGCCGGCGGGCGCCCTGGGAGCCGCCGGAGACCAGCAGCGTGGGCAGGTTCGGGTCGAGCCCGAACGCCGCACGGGCCTCGGGGCGCACGGCCGCCCGGTCCAGGGTGGCGATGGCGCGGCGCAGCGGGATGCCGATGTAACGGGCACCGCGCAGCTTGCTGTCGGGCGTGGAGACGGCGACCTGTGCGGCGTACCGCGAACCGATCTTGTTGGCCAGGCCCGGGCGGGCGTTGGCCTCGTGGATGACGATGGGCACACCGAGCCGCTTGGCGGCCAGGTAGCCGGGCAGGGCGACGTAGCCGCCGAAACCGACCACGGCGTCCGCCTTGGTGCGTTCCAGAACCTGCTCGGCCGCCTTGATCGTGCCGCGCAGCCGGCCCGGGACGGTGATCAGCTCGGGGGTGGGCTTGCGCGGCAGCGGCACTGCCGGGATGAGCGCGAGCTCGTAGCCCCGCTCGGGGACGAGCCGGGTCTCCAGGCCGCGCTCCGTGCCCAGGGCCGTGATCCCCACGGTCGGGTCCTGCCTGCGCAGGGCGTCCGCGAGGGCGAGCGCGGGCTCGATGTGGCCCGCGGTACCTCCGCCGGCGAGTACGACATGCACCGAAATTCACCGCTCTCCGGACGGACGCGCCGCCGAGGCACGCCGTCGCATCGTGTTCCATCTCCGAGGCTCGCGACCGGATCCGCGGTCGGATCTCCGGCCGGGCGCGGAGCCTCCTGCCCGCTTTCTACCAAAGCGAGGTTGCCGCATGGCAAGCGCAGCCCGCGCAGCGGGCTCGTCGCGCGCGAAGGCGATCAGCAGCCCGATGGCGAACATGGTCGGCAGCAGGGCGGATCCTCCGTAGGAGAACAGCGGGAGCGGGACGCCGGCGATCGGCAGCAGACCGAGCACCGCACCGATGTTGATCACCGCCTGCACGGTGATCCAGGTGGTCACGCCTCCCGCGGCGTACCTCACGAAGGGGTCCTCCGTGCGTCCGGCCACGCGGATGCCCGCATAGCCTAGAGCGGCGAACAGGGCGAGTACCGACAGCGTCCCCCCGAGGCCCAGTTCCTCGCCGGTGACGGCGAAGATGAAGTCGGTGTGGGCTTCGGGGAGTTGGCCCCATTTCTCCACGCTGGCACCCAGTCCGGAACCGAACAGTCCGCCGGAGGCCAGGGCGTAGATGCCGTGCACCGCCTGCCAGCACTTGGTCGCGTCGCTGGAGCCGATGCAGGCGAACCGGCCGAGGCGGTTGGGGCTCATCTGGATCAGCAGGAAGCCGATCACACAGGCGAACGAGAGCACTGCCACGAAGAGCCGGGTGGGTGCGCCCGCCAGCCACAGCAGGCCGAACAGGATGGCGGTGAGGATGATCGCGGTGCCCATGTCGCCGCCGACCATGATCAGCCCGAGCAGCATGAAGGCGACCGGGACGAGCGGCACCAGCATGTGCTTCCACTGGGTCAGCAGCCGCTTGTCCTGCTTGCGCGCGATCAGGTCGGCGCCCCACAGCACCAGCGCCAGCTTGCCGATCTCGCTGGGCTGGATCTGGAAGGAGCCGCCCAGCGCGATCCAGTTCTGGTTGCCGTTGACCGCAATCCCTATCCCCGGTACCTGCACCAGCGCCATCAGGGCCACCGCGCCCGCCAGGATCGGGTAGGCGAGCGCCCGGTGCAGCCTGACCGGCATCCGGGCGGCGAGCAGCAGCAGTCCGGTGCCGATCACGGCCGCGAGCAGCTGTTTGCGGAAGAAGTACGAGCCCGGCAGTGCCTTCTGCAGCGCGGTGATCTGGGAGGCCGAGTAGACCATCACCAGACCCAGCACGGTGAGCAGCAGACTGCCGCCGAGGATCAGGTAGTAGGCCGTCAGCGGCCGGTCCCAGGCCCGTCGCGCCCGGACGATCAGGCTCGCCACTGTGCCCCGGCCGGGGGTCCGGACGGCCGCCGGGCGCTTGACGGTCCGCTGCACGGGCGGCCTGCCGGTACGGCTGCTGCCGGGGCTACCGGGCATCGGGTCCTCCGCCGTACGTCGGCCGCGCAAGTCCGGCTCGGCTCACGGGTCCCACGCCTCCCTCCCGAGGTCGCCCGGCAGCAGGGGCGGCCGGGATCAGGCGCCGAGTCCGGATACGGCCTCCGCGAACGCCTCGCCGCGCCTGTTGTAGTTGGCGAACATGTCCATGGAGGCGCAGGCCGGGGCCAGCAGCACCGTGTCGCCGGGCCGTGCGAGCCGCCGCGCCTCCTGGACGGCCTGGAGCATCGCCCCAGTGTCGGTCCGGTCGAGGTCGACGACGGGTACTTCCGGGGCGTGTCGCGCGAGGGCGTCACGGATGCGCGCGCGATCGGCTCCGATGAGGACGGCGCCGCGGAGCCGCTTCGCCGAGCTCGCGACGAGCTCGTCGAAGGTCGCGCCCTTCGCCAGACCGCCCGCGATCCACACGATCGACTCGTACGCCGCCAACGAGGCCTGAGCCGCGTGGGTGTTGGTGGCCTTGGAGTCGTCGACATAAGCCACGCCGTCCACGTCGGCCACGTGCGCGATGCGGTGGGCGTCCGGGGTGAAGGCCCGCAGGCCGTCCCGGACGGCCTGCGCCGGAACCCCGAAGGCACGCGCCAGGGCCGCCGCGGCAAGGGCGTTGGCGATGTTGTGCGGGGCCGGCGGGTGGATGTCGGAGACCTCGGCCAGCTCCTGGGCGTTCCCGTGCCGGTTCTCGACGAAAGCGCGGTCGACGAGGATGCCGTCGACGACGCCGAGTTGGGAGGGGCCGGGCGTGCCGAGCGTGAACCCGACGGCACGGCAGCCCTCCTCGACGTCCGCCTCGCGCACCAGGTCCTCGGTGGCCTTGTCGGCGGCGTTGTAGACGCAGGCGACGCGATTGCCCTCGTAGATACGGCCCTTGTCGGCGGCGTAGGCCTCCATGGAGCCGTGCCAGTCGAGGTGGTCGGGGGCGAGGTTGAGGACGGCGGCGGAGTGGGCGCGCAGCGAGGGCGCCCAGTGCAGCTGGTAGCTCGACAGCTCCACCGCCAGGACGTCGTACGGCTCCTCGCCGAGGACGGCGTCCAGCAGGGAGACGCCGATGTTGCCGACGGCCGCCGTGCGCAGGCCCGCCGCCTCGAGGATGGAGGCGAGCATCTGCACGGTGGTGGTCTTGCCGTTGGTGCCGGTCACGGCGAGCCACGGGGCGGCGTCGGGGCCGCGCAGCCGCCAGGCGAGTTCGACGTCCCCCCAGACGGGTACGCCGGCCTGCCCGGCGGCGCGGAAGAGCGGCTTGTCCGGCCGCCAGCCGGGCGCGGTGACGATCAGCTCGGTGCCCTCCGGCAGGGTGTCCCCGTCACCGAGGCGCACGGTGACACCGAGCGCCTCCAGCTCGGCCGCCTGGGTCCGGGCGCGCTCGTCGTCGCCGTCGTTGACGACGGTGACGTGCGCGCCGAGACCGTGCAGGACCTTGGCCGCCGGGACACCGGAGACGCCGAGTCCCGCGACGGTGACGTTCTTACCCTGCCAGTCGGTCACTTGTCCGCTGCCCATCCCGCATAGAAGAGGCCCAGTCCGACAATCACACAGATACCCTGAATGATCCAGAAACGGACCACGACGAGCACTTCGGACCAGCCTTTGAGTTCGAAGTGGTGCTGGAGCGGCGCCATACGGAAGACCCGCTTCCCGGTGAGCCGGAAGGAGCCGACCTGGATGACCACCGACATGGTGATGAGCACGAACAGGCCGCCCAGCAGCGCGAGCAGCAGCTCGGTGCGGGAGCAGATCGCCAGGCCCGCGAGCACACCGCCGAGCGCGAGCGAACCGGTGTCGCCCATGAAGATCTTGGCCGGCGAGGTGTTCCACCACAGGAAGCCGAGGCAGGCGCCCATCAGCGCGGAGGCCACGACCGCGAGGTCGAGCGGGTCGCGCACCTCGTAGCAGGCGTTGGGGTTGGTCAGGGTCATCGCGTTGGCGCAGGACTCCTGGAACTGCCATACGCCGATGAAGGTGTAGGCGCCGAAGACGAGCACGGAGGCGCCGGTGGCCAGACCGTCCAGACCGTCGGTGAGGTTCACGCCGTTCGACATCGCGAGGATCATGAACAGCGCCCAGATCACGAACAGCACCGGGCCGATCGTCCAGCCGAAGTCGGTGATGAACGACAGCTTCGTGGAGGCGGGGGTGTTGCCGCGGTTGTCGGAGAACTGCAGCGCGAGCACCGCGAAGGCGATGCCGACGATCAGCTGGCCGGCCATCTTCGCCTTGGCGCGCAGACCCAGCGAACGGCGCTTGACGATCTTGATGTAGTCGTCGAGGAAGCCGACCAGGCCCATGCCGACCATCAGGCCGAGCACCAGCAGACCCGAGTACGTCGGGGTGTAACCGGTGATCACCTTGGACAGGAAGTAGGCGGCGACCGTGGCCAGGATGAAGGCGATGCCACCCATGGTCGGCGTACCGCGCTTGCTGGCGTGCTCGCGCGGGCCGTCGTCGCGGATGTACTGGCCGTAGCCCTTGCGGGCGAGGAGCTTGATCAGCAACGGGGTGCCGACCAGCGTCAGGAAGAGGCCAATGACTCCCGCGAACAGGATCTGCTTCATCATCGGGCGGCGACCTCACCCTCGGCACCGGTCTCGAGCAACGCCTGGGCGACGCTCTCGAGGCCGACCGAACGGGACGCCTTCACGAGGACGACGTCCCCCGGGCGCAACTCGCTGCGCAACAGGTCGATCGCCGCCTGTGCGTCGGACACGTGCACCGACTCCTCACCCCACGAACCCTCGTTATATGCGCCCAGTTGCAGCCAGGACGCTTCCCTGCGCCCGACCGCGACGAGCTTGCTGACGTTGAGCCGGACGGCGAGCCGTCCGACCGCGTCGTGCTCGGCGAGCGCCTCGTCCCCGAGCTCGGCCATCTTGCCGAGCACCGCCCAGGTCCGCCGTCCCCCGCCCATGGCCACGAGCGCGCGCAGAGCGGCCCGCATGGACTCGGGGTTGGCGTTGTAGGCGTCGTTGACGACCGTCACGCCGTCCGGGCGCTCGGTGACCTCCATCCGCCAGCGGGAGAGGGAGCCCGCCTCGGAGAGCGCGGTCGCGATCTCAGTTGCGGACATGCCCAGCTCATGGGCGACGGCGGCCGCGGCGAGCGCGTTCGACACGTGATGCTCACCGTACAGGCGCATCGTCACATCGCTTGCACCGGAGGGTGTGTGAAGCCTGAAGGCCGGCTGCCCGCTGTCCGTGAGTCTCACGTTCTCGGCGCGTACGTCCGCTTCGCCGGACTCTCCGAAAAAGATCACCTTCGCCTTCGTACGGGAGGCCATGGCCCGTACCAACGGGTCGTCGGCGTTGAGGATCGCGGTTCCGCCGTCCTCGGCCGCGGGCAGGCTCTCCACCAACTCGCCCTTCGCCTGGGCGATCTGCTCGCGGCCGCCGAACTCGCCGATGTGGGCGGTGCCGACGTTGAGCACCAGGCCGACCTTCGGCGGGGTCAGCTCGGTCAGGTAGCGGATGTGGCCGATGCCGCGGGCGCCCATCTCCAGTACGAGGAACCTCGTCTCCTCGGTGGCGCTCAGCGCGGTCAGCGGCAGTCCGATCTCGTTGTTGAGGGAGCCGGGCGTGAACACGGTCGGCGCCTTGCGCCGCAGCACCTGGGCGATGAGGTCCTTGGTGCTGGTCTTGCCCGCGGAGCCGGTGAGGGCGACGAGGGTCGTGCCCAGCCGTTCGACGACGTGGCGGGCGAGGGCGCCGAGGGCGGCCTGCACGTCCTCGACGACGATCGCGGGCACGCCGACCGGGCGGGACGCCAGCACGGCGGCCGCGCCCGCCTCGACGACGGCCGCGGCGAAGTCGTGGCCGTCCACGCGCTCGCCGACGAAGGCGACGAAGAGGCTGCCGGGCACCACCTCGCGGGAGTCCCGGACCACGGGCCCGGTGACCTGCACGGACGGATCCGGTATGTCGTGCGTCTGCCCGCCGACGACGGCTGCGATCTCGGCGAGGGAGAGGGCGATCACAAGTTCATCCCTGGGTCTTCTGGATAGCTTCGCGAAGCACCTGGCGGTCGTCGAAGGGACGGACCACTCCGGCGATGTCCTGGCCCTGCTCGTGGCCCTTGCCCGCGACCAGTACGGTGTCCCCGGGCTGCGCGCGGTCGACGGCGGCGGCGATCGCGGCGGCCCGGTCCTCGAAGAGGAGGACCTCACCGCGCTCGTGCGCGGGCACCGAGGCCGCGCCCTCGAGCATGGTGGCGAGGATCGCCAGGGGATCCTCGGAGCGGGGGTTGTCCGAGGTCAGCACGGCGATGTCGGCGAGCCGGGCCGCGGCGGCGCCCATGGGCGCGCGTTTGGTCTGGTCGCGGTCCCCGCCGCAGCCGAGCACGATGTGCAGCCGTCCCTTGGTGACCTTGCGCAGCGCCTTGAGGACCGACTCGACGGCGTCCGTCTTGTGCGCGTAGTCGACGACCGCCAGGTACGGCTGGCCGACGTCGACGCGCTCCAGCCGGCCCGGTACGCCCGGAACGGCGGCGATGCCGTCGGCGGCGGCCTGCGGGTCGAGGCCCGCGGCGGCCAGGGCGACCACGGCGGCCAGGGTGTTGGCGACGTTGAACGGGCCCGGCAGCGGCGACCTGGCGGCGATCCGCCGGCCCTCGGGGCCGACCACGGTGAAGGTGGAGTCGACCGGGCCGACCTGGACGTCCTCGGCGCGCCAGTCGGCGTCGGGGTGGCCCTCGGCGGAGTAGGTGACGACCGGGACCGTGGCCTCCCTGATCAGCCGCCGCCCGTACTCGTCGTCGAAGTTGACCACGCCGAGCCGGCTGCGCTCCGGCGTGAACAGCTGCGCCTTGGCCTCGAAGTAGTCCTCCATGCCGGAGTGGAACTCCATGTGCTCCGGGCTGAGGTTGGTGAAGACACCGATGTCGAAGACGCAGCCGTCGACGCGGCCGAGCACGAGGGCGTGGCTGGAGACCTCCATGGCGACCGCCTCGACCCCGCGCTCGCGCATGACCGCGAACAGGGCCTGGAGGTCGGTGGCCTCGGGGGTGGTGCGCTCGGACTTGATGCGCTCCTCGCCGATGCGCATCTCGACGGTGCCGATCAGTCCGGTGGACTTGACGGCCTTCAGGCCGCCCTCGACGAGGTAGGCGGTGGTGGTCTTGCCGGAGGTGCCGGTGATGCCGATCTGGAGCAGGTCGCGGCCGGGCCGGCCGTAGATCGTGGCCGCCAGCTCGCCCATCCGCCCGCGCGGGTCCTCCACGGCCAGGACCGGCAGACCGGTGGCGGCGGCGCGCTCGGCGCCGGCCGGGTCGGTGAGCACGGCGACCGCGCCCAGGCTCGCCGCCTGGGCGACGAAGTCGGCCCCGTGCGTGCGGGCGCCGGGCAGGGCTGCGTACAGGTCGCCGGGGCGCACGGCGCGCGAGTCGTGGGTGATGCCCGTGACCTCGGCGGCGCCGTCCGGAGCGGTGACCCCCAGCTGATCGGCGAGCTCCGCGAGGGGTGCGGCGGAGACCTGAACCGGTCGCGGCGGTCCCGGATACGTCACGGAAGCGCCCTTCTGGGTGGTTTGGGACTGATCAGCGTGTGGCACGGCGGTGAGCGTACCGGGCGTACCCGCTGTCGGGCTAAAAAGGGGACCTCGCGCAGCGCCGTCCGGCGCGGACGGGGGCCGGTGCGACGGGCGGTTCCCGGGGCCGGGAGTGATCGTTGTCACGGACTGGTTCCTGGTCGTTCTGTTCCGGTCACGGCTTGAAGTCGACTGGCAGGTGCGCCGCGTGCGCACCGGTCGGCGGCACCTGGAGCGTCTTCAGCGCGAACTCCATGACCTGCTTGTAGATCGGGCCGCAGATCTGGCCGCCGAAGTAGCTGCCCTTGGTGGCGTTCTGGATCGCGCAGTAGACGGTGACGCGGGGGTTGTCGGCGGGCGCGAACCCGGCGAAGGAGGAGGTGTAGCCGCGGTATCGGCCGGTGGCCGGATCCACGCGGTTGGCCGTGCCGGTCTTGCCCGCCACCCGGTAGCCGGGGATGCGCGCCTTGACACCGGTGCCCTGCTCGTCGTCGACAACGGACTCCAGCATCTGCGCGAGCGTCTTCGCCGTCTTCGCGCTCACGACCCGCGTCTTCTCCGGCTTGGCGGCCGGTGTGAAGCGGCCGTCGGCGCCCTTGGTCCCGCGCACCAGCGTCGGCTGGACGCGCACCCCGCCGTTGGCGATCGTCGAGTAGACGGAGGCCGCCTGCACGGCGTTGATGGAGAAGCCCTGGCCGAAAGGAATCGTGTACTGCTGCGAGGTGGACCACTTGTCGGGCGGGGCGAGGATGCCCCTGGTCTCGCCGGGGAAACCGAGTCCGCTCGGCTGGCCGATGCCGAACTTGCGCAGGTAGGAGTAGAGGACCTTGTTGGCTTCCGGCTGGGTCTTGCCGAGCTGGCCGGTGGCCAGGATGGTGCCGATGTTGCTGGACTTGGCGAGCACGCCGTTCAGCGTGAGGTACCAGGTGTCGTGGTCGACGTCGTCCTGGAAGAGGCGGTCGCCGCGGTGCAGCCGGTTGGGCACGACGACGTGGGTGAGCGGCGTCGCCGCGTTCTCCTCCAGTACGGCGGCCATGGACATGACCTTGGCGGTGGAGCCGGGCTCGTAGGCGTCCTGGACGGCGGCGTTGCCCAGCGCGGCCGGGTCGGCGTGGGACAGGTCGCCCGGGTCGAAGCCCGGGGAGTTGGCCATGGCGAGGATCTCGCCGGTGCGGGTGTCCTGCACGATGACGTAGCCGCGGTCCGCCCCGGACTTCGCCACCTGCTCGGTGATGGCGTTCTGGGCGGCCCACTGGATGTCGCGGTCGAGGGTCAGCTCGGTGTCCGAGCCGGGCACCGCGCGCGTCTCGGTGGAGCCGGCGGTGGGCACCTCGCGGCCGCCGGACTGGGCGTACCGGATCTTGCCTGGCTTGCCGGCCAGCTGCTCGTTCAGCTGCTGCTCGACGCCGCCGCCGCCCTTGCCGTCGGCGTTGACCCAGCCCAGTATCCCGGCGGCGAGGTCGCCGTTGGGGTAGACCCGCTTGCTGCTGGGGTCGGAGAAGACGCCGGCGAGCACGTTGACGGTGGTCTTGTCCTTCTGGGCCTTATTCGCCAGGGCCGTCTTCAGGTCCTTGATCTGCTTCCAGACCTGCGGGGTCTCGCGGCGTGCGAGCAGGACGTAGCGGGTGTTCGGCGTGCGGAGCTTCGCGGCGAGGGCCGCCTGGTCCTGGCCGAGGATCGGGGCGAGCAGCGCGGCCGCCTGCTCGGGGCCGTCGCCGACGCCCAGCTGGTCGCGGCTGAACATGGTGGGGTCGGCGGTGATGTCGTCGGCGTCCACGCTGGTCGCGAGGTCGACGCCGTTGCGGTCCGTGATGCGGCCCCGCTCGGCGGCCAGGGTGTGCACCACGTACCGGTTCTCCTCGGCCTTGGCGGCGTACGCGCTCGCGTCGACGGCCTGCACCTGCAGCAGCCGTACGGCGAAGACGAGCAGCACCAGGGTCAGCGCGAGGGAGACCAGGCGCAACCGCGGGCGGGGGCTGCCGAGCCGGATGCGCGCGGCCTGGGGACGGGCCGGGGCCGGGCGGCGGGCCGGCCGGGCACCGGGGCCGGGGCGCTGCCGGGCGGCCGGCCGGGCCGGCCTGGCGGATCCGGGCACCCGGCGACGCGGCGGTTCCCTGTCGGACACTTCCGTCACCTGCCGGGGGTCGGGGTCGGGGCGGGTGGAGGTGCGGCCGGGAGGGCCGGAACGGTGGGCGCGGTGTTCTCCAAGGCCGGGGCGGGGCCCTGGGCGGGTGGCGGCGCCAGGTCCGCGGTTGCCGCGGCGGTGCCGTCCGTGGAGGACGGCGAGGGGGCGAGCGCCTCGGGCGGCAGGAGCGACAGCGGCGTCTCGTCCACGGGAGGCGGCATGGGGGCGGCCGAGGGGACGCCCTTGACGGTCCCGTCGGCGCCCAGGAAGGCCGGGTCGCCGCCGGGCACCATGCCCAGTTGCCGGGCGCGGAGCTGGAGGGCGTCCGGGGCGGAGTAGGAGTCGATGTCCCGTTGGAGGGCCTGCTCCTCGTCGGTGAGGTTCTTGGCGTCCTTCTGGAGCGCCTCCCGCTGGAACGCGCCTTCGCTGAGGGCGGAGTTCAGCATCAGCAGCCCGATGAGGCCGCCGCCGAGCAGGAGCACGACGAGGAGGACGAAGGGGGTGCGGCCGACCTGGCCCCGGCCGGCCGGGAAGAGCCGGGCGAGCCGGGCGGCGCGGCCCCTCAGTTCGGGTTTCCTGCTCACTGGTCCCCCTGGCTCACTCGACGTCCTCCCTGACGCGCTCGGCGCCGCGCAGCCGGGCCGGCGCCGCCCGCCGGTTCTCGGCGATCTCATCCTCGGTGGGAAGTTCGGCACCACGGGTGAGCAGCTTGAGCCGGGGCTGGTAGCGCTCGGGCACGACCGGGAGCCCGGGGGGCGCACTCGACGCGGCACCGGCCGCGAACACCTGCTTGACCAGCCGGTCCTCGAGGGAGTGGTACGACAGCACGGCGATCCGCCCGCCGACCTCCAGCGCCTTCACCGCGGCCGGGATCGCCCGCTCCAGCACGGCGAGCTCTCCGTTGACCTCGATGCGCAGCGCCTGGAAGGTGCGCTTGGCCGGGTTGCCGCCGGTGCGCTTGGCGGCCTGCGGCAGCGCGTCGCGGATCAGCTCCACCAGCCGGGCACTGTTGGTGAACGGCTCCTTCTCGCGCTCGCGCACGACGGCGGCCACGATCCGCTTGGCCTGCTTCTCCTCGCCGTACGCGCGCAGGACGCGGACCAGCTCGCCGGGCGGGTAGGTGTTGAGGACCTCGGCCGCGCTGATCCCGGTGCTCTGGTCCATGCGCATGTCCAGGGGGGCGTCCTGGGCGTAGGCGAAGCCGCGGTCGGCCTCGTCGAGCTGCATCGAGGACACCCCGAGGTCGAACAGGACGCCCCGCACGCGCGGAATGCCCAGCCGGTCGAGCACGTCGGGCAGCTCGTCGTAGACGGCGTGCACCAGGGTGGCCCGCTCGCCGAAGGGGGCCAGGCGCTCGCCGGACAGCCGCAGGGCCTCCTTGTCGCGGTCGAGGGCCACCAGCCGCGCCTCGGGGAAGCGGGTGAGCAGCGCCTCGCTGTGTCCGCCGAGGCCGAGGGTGCAGTCGACAACCACCGCTCCCGGCCGCTCCAGGGCGGGCGCCAGCAGGTCCAGGCACCGCTGGAGCATCACGGGGACGTGTCGGCTGTCGCTCAAGGAGCCCTCTCAGGTCCGGCGCGTCCCGCACGCACCGCCGGGTCCCCGACCGCTCAGGAAAGAAAAGGGCCTGCCGGCGCCGGAAGCGTCAGCCGACCGGAAGCGGGAGGAGGCCGAGCCGTACGTACGCGCCGCGCACGTGGGGAGACCGCCGGCGCGTGGACCGGGGCCTGTCGGGAATGCAGTCCAGCAGGGAGGGTCTCACCTCCCGCTTCGCGTCACTTTAGTGCACCCCGTCCCGCGGTCAATCAACCGGCCTGCGCGTCGCCCGACGGAGTACCGGCGGCACGGCGAGGCGAAGATTCACTCCTACGGGTGCGGGTTCGCCCTGCGTGTGGGGTCCCTCACAACAAGCCATGACGGGGTTCTTTGTACCGTCTCACAACAGGACCTTGGCCCGGACGCCCACTAACGTCATGAGTATGACGACTTCCGCATCAGTTCCCGCCGGGTCCGAGGGCGCCATAAGCCGCAGTGGCACCGTCACCGACCGTCTCACGGAGGCCAACCAGCGCTACGCCGCCGCGTTCACCGATCCGGGGATGGACGCCCGCCCTGTGCTGAAGGTCGCGGTCGTGGCGTGCATGGACGCCCGTCTCGACCTGCACGCCGCGCTCGGCCTGGAGCTCGGCGACTGCCACACCATCCGCAACGCGGGCGGCGTGGTCACCGACGACGTCATCCGCTCGCTCACCATCAGCCAGCGTGCCCTCGGCACCCGCAGTGTCGTACTCATCCACCACACCAACTGCGGCCTGGAGTCCATCACCGAGGAATTCCGGCACGACCTGGAGATGGAGGTCGGACAGCGTCCGGCCTGGGCCGTGGAGTCCTTCCGGGACGTCGACCAGGACGTGCGGCAGTCGATGCAGCGCGTACGCACCTCGCCGTTCCTGCTGCACACCGACGACGTGCGCGGTTTCGTCTTCGACGTCAGGACGGGCCTGCTGCGCGAGATCGACCCCGCCTGACCGCCGCACGCGCGCCGAAGTCCAGTGCGTGGCATGCCGCTGTCACCAGCGAAAGCCGCAAGACCCGACATATCGCGGCCAGTTGTCCACAGGCGAGTGACACGAATCGGTAACGGCGGCAAGAATGCGGGGGTGGCCTCACGCGGAACGTTTCACGCGTGGTGCCTGATTCGGGGTGGGCCGGTCCGCACAGCAGAGCGTCGGCCCGGAAAGTTGGGGTATCCCCCGCTCGCCGTCGAGCGTGGGGAAGGGCCGAGGAGGGCCGCCGGGTGACGACCTATGACGATCGAGCGAGCCATGGGGGAGCCCCCGCTCGAGCGGAGCCGAGACTGGGGGGTGATCTCGCCGCCACCGTGGAGCGGGTCCGCCGTTCGGTGGAGGAAGTGATCGAGGGCAAGCCCGAGGTCGTACGGCTTTCGCTGACCGTGCTGCTCGCCGAGGGGCATCTTCTGATCGAGGACGTTCCCGGGGTGGGCAAGACGATGCTCGCCAAGGCGCTGGCACGGTCCATCGACTGTTCGGTGCGGCGCATCCAGTTCACGCCCGACCTGCTGCCGTCGGACATCACCGGCGTGTCCATCTGGGACCAGCAGCGCCGGGACTTCGAGTTCAAGCCCGGCGCGATCTTCGCGCAGATCGTGATCGGCGACGAGATCAACCGGGCCTCGCCCAAGACCCAGTCGGCGCTGCTGGAGTCCCTGGAGGAGCGGCAGGTCACCATCGACGGGCAGACCTACGAACTGCCCTCGCCGTTCATGGTGGTGGCCACCCAGAACCCGGTCGAGATGGAGGGCACCTATCCGCTGCCCGAGGCCCAGCGCGACCGCTTCATGGCCCGGGTGTCCATCGGCTACCCGAGCCCGGACGCCGAGTTGCAGATGCTGGACGTGCACGGCGGGGTGAGCCCGCTGGACGACCTCCAGCCGGTGGCGCACGCACACGAGATCATGAAGCTGATCGAGGCCGTGCGAGGGGTGCACGTCGCCGAGACGGTGCGGCGGTACGCGGTGGACCTGGTCTCCGCCACCCGCACCCACCCCGACCTCAGACTCGGCGCCTCGCCGCGCGCGACGCTGCACCTGCTGCGCGCGGCGAAGGCGTCCGCCGCGCTGAGCGGCCGGGAGTACGCGCTGCCCGACGACGTGCAGGCGCTGGCCGTGGCCGTCCTGGCCCACCGGCTGCTGCCCACCGCCCAGGCCCAGCTCAACCGCCGCACCGCCGAGCAGGTCGTCCAGGAGATCCTCCAGCGCACCCCGGTACCGGCGGCGCCCCAGCAGTCCGGCGGCTTCGGCCTGGGCCGCGGCGCTCCGGTGTACGACCAGCAGCCGCCGCGGAGCCTGTGATGGCCGACGCGGGGACGGCGCACGCGGAGGACGACCGCAGGGAGCGGGGCGGCGTCCGCACCGCGCTGGCCGGTCTGACCACCCGCGGGCGCTCCTTCCTGGCCGCCGGGATCGCCGCCGCCGTCTGCGCCTACGTCCTCGGCCAGAGCGACCTGCTGCGGGTCGGGCTGCTGCTGGCGGCGCTGCCGCTGGTGTGCGCCACGGTGCTCTTCCGCACGCGCTACCGGGTCGCCGGCAGCCGCCGGCTCTCCCCCGCGCGCGTGCCCGCGGGCAGCGAGGCCCGGGTGCACCTGCGGATGGACAACGTCTCGCGGCTGCCCACCGGCCTGCTGATGCTCCAGGACCGGGTGCCGTACGTGCTCGGACCGCGGCCCCGGTTCGTACTCGACCGGGTCGAACCGGGCGGTCGCCGTGAGGTGTCCTACCGGGTCCGCTCCGACCTGCGCGGACGGTATCCGCTGGGCCCGCTGCAACTGCGGCTGACCGACCCCTTCGGGATGTGCGAACTGACCCGCTCCTTCTCGGCCCACGACACGCTGACCGTGATCCCGCGGGTGGAGCCGCTGTCGCCGGTGCGCCTGAGCGGCGAGGCCAAGGGCTACGGCGACGGGCGGCAGCGCTCGCTGGCACTGGCCGGCGAGGACGACGTCATCCCGCGCGGGTACCGCTACGGCGACGATCTGCGCCGCGTGCACTGGCGGTCCACCGCGCGCTACGGCGAGCTGATGGTGCGCCGCGAGGAGCAGCCACAGCGCTCGCGCTGCACGGTGCTCCTCGACACCCGGGCGCTCGCCTACCGGGGCGCGGGGCCCGACTCGGCCTTCGAGTGGGCCGTGTCCGGTGCCGCGTCGGTCCTGGTGCACATGCTGGAGCGGGGCTTCTCGGTACGGCTGCTGACCGACACCGGCAACTCCGTGCCCGGCGAGGGCAGCGACGGGTTCGCGGGCGCCAGCCAGGAGTCGGCGGACGCGGCCGGGCTGATGATGGACACCCTCGCCGTGATCGACCACTCCGACGGGGCGGGCCTGTCCCGCGCCTACGACGTGCTGCGCGGCGGCAACGAGGGACTGCTGGTGGCCTTCCTCGGCGACCTCGACGAGGCGCAGGCCGCGGTCGCGGCCAGGATGCGGCAGCGCAGCGGCGGCGCGGTCGCCTTCGTCCTGGACAGCGAGTCCTGGGTCCGGGAACCGGGCGACGTACCGGGGCCCGTGTCGGAGGCCGACGATCGCCTCCGGTTGCTGCGCGACGCGGGCTGGACGGCCGTGCCCGTACCCCGGGGCGCCGGCCTGGACGGCCTGTGGCGCCTGGCGGACCAGGAGCGCATCAGCGCGGGCGCGGCCAGTGGGACGGGCCTGGGCGGGGGATGGTCATGACCGGTGTGACGGGCCGGGCGGTCCCGGACCGGCGCCAGGACCGGCGTGACGGGCCCGTGGGCGGCACGGTCGCCGGGGAGGGGTGGGTATGAGCGGGCGGACGCGGTTGGCGCTGTGTGCGGCGGCGGCGACGTTGATGGCGTCGTGCGCGCTGCTGCCGCTGGTCTCCCCCGCCACCTGGATCCTTCAGGTCGTCCTGATGCTGGCGGTTCAGTCGGGGGTCGGCGCGGTGGCCCGGCGGGTGCCTCTGGCGCGGCCGCTGACCGTGGCGGCGCAGGCCCTGGCCACGCTGGTGCTGCTCACCCTGGTCTTCGCCCGGGCGCAGGCCTTCGCCGGGCTGCTCCCCGGCCCGGAGGCCTTCCGGCACATGGCCGAACTGCTGCGGCAGGGCGCGGACGACGTCGGGCGGTACGCCATCCCGGCGCCGCAGACCGACGGTATCCGTCTGATGCTCGTCGGCGGTGTCCTGGTGATCGGGCTGATCGTGGACATGCTCGCGGTGACCTTCCGCAGCGCGGCCCCCGCGGGCCTGCCGCTGCTCGCCATGTACTCCGTGGCCGCGGGTCTGTCCGACGGCGGCACCGGCTGGTGGTGGTTCCTGGTAGCGGCCGCCGGCTACCTGATGCTGCTGCTGGCCGAGGGCCGGGACCGGCTCTCGCAGTGGGGGCGGGTGTTCGCCGGGGCACCGCGCACAGGGGGCGTCGAGCCGGGCGGCGCGACCGCGCCGGTGCGCACGGGGCGCCGGATCGGCGCCCTCGCCCTCGGCATCGCCCTGGTGGTGCCACTCGCCCTGCCGGCGATGCAGGGCGGGCTGCTCGGCGCCGACGGAACCGGAGTCGGCTCGGGCAGCGGCAACGGCGGCACGATCTCCGCGGTGAACCCGCTGGTGTCGCTGCGCGACAGCCTGAACGTCGACGAGGACCGCACGGTCATCACCCTGCGCACGGACACCTCCGACACCTCGGACCTGTACCTGCGGATCGTATCCCTGGACGACTTCGACGGCACCACCTGGAAGCCGTCCCAGCGGCACATCGTGGCCGTGCCCGACCCGCTGCCCGCCCCCCTGGGCCTGGACGGCGGCGTCAAGCGCACGGAGATCACCACGACGATCTCGGCGGCGGACTGGTACGCCCAGGACTGGCTGCCGATGCCGTACCCGCCGAGCGCCGTGCGGATCAAGGGCAGTTGGCGCTACGAGCCAGTGGGCATGACCCTCGTCGGCGACCACGGGCAGAACACGCGCGGGCTGACCTACGAGGTAAAGAGCCTTCAGGTACGGCCGACCGCCGAGCAGCTCGCCACGGCGCCGGAGCCGTCGGCGGCGCTGCGGCGTGAGTACACCAAGGTGCCCAAGTCGCTGCCGGCGGTCGTCGCGAGCACCGCCCGCCGGGTCACCGAGGGCGCGGCGAACCCCTACGAGCAGGCGGTCGAGCTCCAGGACTGGTTCGCCCTCGGGGGCGGCTTCCAGTACGACACGCAGGTCGAGGCGGGCAGCGGACCGCAGGCCATCTCGCGGTTCCTGAAGGACAAGCGCGGCTTCTGCGTGCACTTCTCCTTCGCGATGGCCGCCATGGCCCGCACGCTGGGCATACCGGCCCGGGTCGCGGTGGGCTTCGCGCCCGGCACCGCGCAGGGCGACGGCACCGTGGCGGTGGGTCTGAAGGACGCGCACGCCTGGCCCGAGCTGTACTTCGAGGGCGTCGGCTGGACCCGCTTCGAGCCGACCCCGACGCGCGGCACGGTGCCGTCGTACACCCAGCCGGACACACCGGGTACCAGCCCGCCGGAGCCGACGGCGCCCTCCCAGGATGCGAGCACGGCGCCCTCCGCCGCGCCGTCGGCGAACCAGAGCTGCCCGCCGGAGCTGCGGCGGCTCCAGGAGTGCGGTGGCCCGTCCGCACAGGCCGTGCCGGCCAAGGGCGGCGGCCCGAGGTGGTACGCCGTCCTGGGGTGGACGCTGGGTGGCCTGCTGGTCGTCACCCTGCCGCTGTCGCCGCTGCTGTGGCGTCGGCGGATGCGCTCCGTGCGGCTGGGCGCGCACGGGCGCGGCGAGGCGGACGCGGGTCCGCACATCCTGGGGGTCTGGCAGGAACTGGGCGACACCGCTTGGGACTTCGGGATCCTGCCGGACGAGTCGCAGACTCCGCGCAAGGCGGCCGCCCGGATCATCCGCCTCGGGCGTCTCGACGAGGTGGCCGCCGCCTCGGCGCACCGGCTGGCGGGCGCCGTGGAGCAGGTCCTGTACGCGCCGCGCCCGCGTCCGGTGGCGGGGCTCGCCGAGGACGTCCGGCGGGTCGCTGGCGGCCTGCGGGGCACGGCGTCCCGTCGCACCAGGCTGCGGGCCGCGCTGGCCCCGCGCTCGACCGTGCGCGTGGTCTGGGCGGCGTCGGCCCGGTGGAACGCGCTCCGGTCCCGTGCCGGCGCCCGCGTCGTCGCCGCCCGGACGGCGCTGCGCGGGCCGTCCGGGCAGCAGGGCTCGGGGGACCGGGCCGAGGCTTCCTCCGGCTGAGGGCCTGGTGCCCGTCCCGGTCCCGGACATGCGTGAGGGGGTGGCCACCATCGGTGGCCACCCCCTCACGCAGGACTGTGGGTGCGCGGCTTGTCAGTGGCCGCCCTGCTCGTCGCGGCGGCGCTGCCAGCGCTCCTCGATGCGGTCCATCATGGAACGCTTCGTACGGGCCTGACGGCGGGCCTGCGGGCCACCGGCGGCCTGCTCGCCCGGCTTGGGAGCCTTGCGCCAGCCGGTCACGACCAGTACGGCGCAGCCCAGCATGACCAGGAAGCCCACCACACTGACCCAGATGAGCTTCTGGACGACCATTCCTGCCATGAGGAGCGCGATACCTACGAGGAAGCCCACGACCGCCTGGTAGACCCGCCGCCGGGTGTACGTACGCAGCCCGCTTCCCTCGAGCGCCGACGCGAACTTGGGATCTTCGGCGTACAGCGCTCGCTCCATCTGCTCGAGCATGCGCTGCTCGTGCTCCGAGAGCGGCACGGAGTCCTCCTCATCGTGCAGTCGCCGGGGCGACTCGGGGGGTCCCTTAAGGATAGGCAGGGAATCGCCCCCGTGAAACCCGCCCCTCTGCGCCAATTGGCCAACCGGAATCCGCCATGTCGGTCCCGGTCCGCTGAGGCTTCCATTCCCCGGCGGGCGGGCCGTCATGCCGGACGGTCTCCCTCGATCATACGGCGCGAAGCCGGTGTCCGGGCGGCCTGTGGCGGACTGCGTGCCCGGCCGAAGGGCCGGTCGGCGGCCCGCCCCGCGGGACGGCTCAGGTCTCTGCCGTGCCCCGGGTCTCACCGAGTACGTGGAGCTGCGTGGCCACGGAGTGGAACGCGGGCCGCTCGGCCGCCGCCGCCTCCAGCTTCAGCAGGGCGTCCAGCGCTCCGGGCTCGGTGTCCACGAGCACGCCGGGCACCAGGTCGGCGAAGACCCGCACCCCGTGCACGGCGCCGACCCGCAGCCCCGCGCCCTCGACGAGCGCGGTGAGCTGTTCGGCGGTGAAGCGGCGCGGCACCGGGTCGCCCTCGCCCCAGCGTCCCTCGGGGTCGTCGAGCGCCTGCCGGGCCTCCTTGAAGTGCCCGGCCAGGGCGCGCGCGAGCACGGCGCCGCCGAGACCGGCGGCGAGCACGCTCAGGACGCCCTCGGCGCGCAGGGCGGCCACCGCGTTGCGCACGCCCTCGGCGGGGTCGTCGACGTACTCCAGGACGCCGTGGCACAGCACGGCGTCGTAGCCGCCGCGCTCGACCACGTCGAAGAGGCCGTGGACGTCGCCCTGGACGCCCCGCACCCGGTCGGCCACGCCGGCCTCGGCGGCACGGCGCTCCAGCGCGAACAGCGCGTTGGGGCTGGGGTCGACGACGGTGACCCGGTGGCCGAGCCGGGCGGCGGGCACGGCGAAGTTGCCGCTGCCGCCGCCGGTGTCGAGGACGTCCAGGGACTCCCGGCCCGTGGCCTTGACCCGGCGGTCGAGGGCATCCTGCAGGACCTCCCAGACCACGGCGGTACGGAGAGAAGCGCGGGGACGAGAGGGGTCGGAGCGCAGCGACGTCGATTGAGGGTGGTGGTGGGAGACGGGCGGGCGCATCGGGTCCGACACGGCAGTTGACTCCTCGGCGCGGCACCGCCTCTTGCACGGCGGAGCGATCGGACGGCCCCTCCCGCCCGGCACACGGGAACTGGAAGGGCTTCAGGCGCCTTCCACCCTATTGCCTCCACCCCCCGACCTGCCGCTCGGCTCCTCCGCCCCACGCGCCCACGTGCCCGGCGGAGCCGAGCCACGACGGCCGCGGCGCGGCGTGAGTCCGAGCCGGGAGGTGTTCCTCCCGGCCGACCCGAACGTGCCTGGCGCGGGCGTCGGTACCGGGACAGGCCCGGCGCAGCACAGCCCCGCGGACCGGCCCGGCGGGCGGCCGTCCCGCCGGGCGGACCGCGGCACGGCAGCCGTACGCCCGCCCACAACGCCGGCCCGTCCTCGCAGGCCCGGGCCACGAAGACCGCGGCCCGCGGGCGACTCGGGCCGGGAGGACATCCCAGCCATGCCGACCCGGACGTCGGCACCGGGACAGGCCCGGCGCAGCACAGCCCCGCGGACCGGGCCCGGCGCAGCACAGCCCCGCGGACCGGGACCGGGGCGGCACAGCCCCGCGGACCGGCACCGCCCGGCCGGACGGCCGCCGCCGTGGGGGCAATGGCCGTACGGGCGCCGACCGTGCGTGTCAGCCCGCGTCCGGGAGGTTGTGGTGTGGGGTGTGTTCGGGGTGGGACGGGTTCGGCCCGGTCGTTTCGCTTGGCCCGGTCGGGGGGTCGGTGTCGGGGCGGGGGTGGGGCAGGATCGGCTGGAGGAGGAGCATGCGTTCGACCAGGCGGATGAACATCGCCACGTCCCGTATCAGGTCGTCGGCGTCCCGCTGGCCGGCCGCGCCCCGGATCCCGGCCTCGGCGCGGGCGCGGCGCGCGGCGCCAGCGGCGAACAGCGCGCTCCACTCGGCGAGTTCGGGCGCGATTTCGGGGAGCACTTCCCAGGCGCTCCTGATGCGGGCCCGGCGGCGCGGGGTGGGATCCGGGCGTCCCCGCGCGGCGAGCACGGCTGCGGCGGTGCGCAGCGCGGCGAGGTGGGCCGTCGCGTACCGCTCGTTCGGGGTGCGGAGGGTGGTGGCCTCCTCCAGGCCCGCACGGGCCTGGGCGAGCAGGCCGAGGGCGGCGGGCGGGGCCGAGGCGCGGCGCAGGACGGGGTGCACGTCGCTCGCCGGACCGGTCAGTGAGGGGGCAGGGCCGGCGGCGCGGTGCCGACGGGCGGCTACGGACGAGTTGGCCATGACGAACCTCCTGTCGTCTGGGTGACGGCACGGGTGCCGTATGTACCCATCGTGAGGTATGGCACTGACAATCCGTTCTGACCTGGGATTTTGCTTCGACCGTACGTTCGGGGGCGCGGGTCCCGCGGCTCCCGGAACCGGCCCCGCGCCCGCACCGCCGTACCCGGCGCGCACCCGCCGCCGAGCCCGCGAACGCGCCGCTGACCTCCCCTTCCGCGCCCTCCGGGAGGTGCGCACCTGTGACAATCAGCGCCATGGAACGCAGCAGCGCCACGCCGGGCGGCCGTACCCGCCGGGAGGCCACCCGGCAGAAGCTCTACGAGGCGGCCGTCACCCTCATCGCCGAGCAGGGGTTCTCCGCCACCACGGTGGACGAGATCGCCGAGCGGGCGGGGGTCGCCAAGGGCACGGTCTACTACAACTTCGCCAGCAAGTCCGACCTCTTCGAGGAGCTGCTGCGGCACGGCGTGGGGCTGCTCACCGCCTCCCTGCGGGAGGCGGTCGAACGGACGGCACGGGAGGGCGGCAGCCGGGTCGACGCCCTGGACGCCATGGTCCGCGCCGGGCTCGTCTTCATCGACCGCTACCCGGCCTTCACCCAGCTCTACGTGGCCGAGTTGTGGCGCACCAACCGGGCCTGGCAGTCCACGCTCATGGTGGTGCGGCAGGAGGCGGTCGCGGTCGTCGAGGGCGTACTGCGCGACGGCGTGGCGAACGGGGAGTTCAGCGAGGACGTCGACGTACCGCTCACCGCGGCCGCGCTGGTCGGCATGGTGCTGGTGGCCGCGCTGGACTGGAAGTCCTTCCAGCCCCAGCGCTCCCTGGACGACGTGCACGCGGCGCTGTCCCGGCTCCTTCAGGGACGGGTCAGCGGGCGCCTCTGAGGCCGGTCCCGCCGGATGCGGCGGCCCCGCACGGGCCGCACACGAAAACGCCGGCGCGCCGTGGCCGCGTCCCCCGCGGGCCACCGCGCGCCGGCGTCTCCCGTACCCCCGTCGAGCCCCGTCCGGTCGTTCCCCCGGGCTCCCCCCGTGCCTCGCTCCCGGCGGCCTGGGCCGGCGGAAGGAGCGGTCGAGGGCCGCGCCGTTCCGCCGCCCCGTGTCGGCGGTGCCGGCGCCGTGCCCCCTTCCGTGCCCCCAACTCTCTCGTTCGCGCACTTCGCGGCCCATCCGCGCGCGTACTCATCTCGCTTGCTAGGTACGGATACTCAGTCCTGTGTGCCCGCCCCCAGGACTCCGGGCGGCCCGCTGGCTACGATCGCCTCCGTGTCCGTACTCCCCATGGTGTTCACAAGCGGCTGGGCCAGCGGCATCAACGCGTACGCGGTGGTGCTGCTGCTCGGGGTGTTCGGTGCGACGGGACTGAGCGACGACGTCCCCGGCACCCTGCAGCGGCCGGAGGTGCTGATCGCGGCGGGCGTGCTGTTCGTGCTGGAGGCGGTCGCCGACAAGATCCCCTACGTGGACTCGGTGTGGGACACGGCGCACACCGTGATCCGCCCGGTCGCCGGGGCCTGGGTCGGCGCGCTGCTCGCGGGGCAGAGCGGCTCGCTGTCGGACGTCACGGCGGGCCTGGTCGGCGGTGGTACGGCGTTGGCCAGCCACTTGGTGAAGGCCGGGGCGCGGATGGCGGTCAACACCTCCCCCGAGCCCGTGAGCAACATGGTCGTGAGCCTGGCCGAGGACCTCGGAGTGGCCGGACTCGTCACCTTCGCGATCTTCCACCCGGTGGCGGCGGCGGTCATCGCCGGCGTCCTGCTGCTCGCCGGGGCCGTGATCGTCGCCTTCCTGGTCTCCCGGATCCGCCGCTTCCTGCGCCGCCGGGCCCAGCGCCGGGAGAGGAAACGCCGGCTCGCGGCCGAGGCGGGGTCTCCGCCGGGCTGAGCGTGCCCGCAGCCCCGCACGTCCGGGAAACCGCTGGTCAACGCCCCCGTGGCCGGGATTGTCAGTGGCGGTCGATAAAGTCGCGCACATGGCACGGATTGCGGTGATCGGCGCCGGGATGGGCGCGATGGCGGCCGCCGCCCGGCTGGCCGTCGCGGGCCACCGGGTGACGGTGTACGAGCGTACGGAGACGTACGGCGGCGCACTGCGCCGTTTCGAGCGGGACGGTTTCGCCTTCGACACCGGCCCCGGGCTGCTCCCGCTGCCCGCGGTCTACCGCGACCTGTTCGTCAAGACCGGCAAGGAGCCGCTGGAGGACCGCGTCGAGCTGGTCCAGGTGGACCCGTCCGCGCGGCACGTCTTCGCGGACGGCACCGAGGTGTCCCTGCCGAACGTCTCGCGCGCGGGTGTGGTCGCCGCGCTGGACGAAGCCCTGGGCGCGGGCGCCGGACAGCGCTGGGGCGACTTCCTGGTGCGGGCCCGCGAGGCCTGGGACCGCGCCCGCCGCCCGCTCCTGGAGGAGCCGCTGTGGCCCAACTGGCAGGTGCTGGCGGAGCGCGAGCCCTACCCGGCGGTGCCGCACAAGCGCCTGCTGCGCGCCCGGCGGGCCGGCACGCTCGCCGAGATCGGTGCCTGGGAGCTGCGCGACACGCGCCTCGCCGCCCTCCTGGAGAGCCACGCGCTCGCTCACGGCCTCGATCCGCGGACCGCTCCGGCGAGCGCGGCCGTACTGCCGTACCTGGACCACGCCTTCGGCACCTGGTACGTGCGCGGCGGCCTGCGCGAGCTGGCGCGCGCGGTGTACGAGCGGTGTCTGGCCCGCCGGGTCGAGTTCACCTTCGGCGCCGAGGTCACGGGAATCGTCGACAAGGACGGCCGGGCGGCGGGCGTGGAGCTCGCCGACGGGACGGTGGCCGAGGCGGAGTTCGTGGTCGCCGGTGTGCCTCCCCGGACGCTGGACGGCATGGTCAGGGGTACGGCCCTGCGGGGTGAAGCCGAGGTACCGCCGCGGCCGGGGGCGCCCAGCCGCCTGACCGTGCTGCTGGCGCTGCGCGGTGGCCGTCCCGAAGGGACGGCCCACCGGACCGTGGTGCACACCGAGGACCGCGCGGCCGAACTCGACGCGCTGTTCGGCGCGGCCCCCGGGCTGCCCGAGCGGCCCACGGTCGCGGTGTCGCGCCCCGGCGATCCGGCGCTGGTCCCGGACCCGGAGCACGAGGCGGTCACGCTCACGGCGACGGTCCCGGCGTCCGCCTCGGCGGATCCGCGGGCGCAGGCCGACCGCATGATCGCCGTCGCCTCGCGGGCGATACCCGGGCTCCGCGACCGCCTGCTCTGGCACGAGGTGCGCACCCCGGCCGACATCGCCAGGGTGACGGGCGCGGAGGGCGGGGCCGTCCCCGCGCCGGCGCTCGCGGCCGCTCAGGGGCGCCTGCTGCACCCGGCGAACACCACGGGACTCGCCGGCCTGTTCACCGTGGGCGGCTGGTCTCACCCCGGGGGCGGGCTGCCGCACGCCGGGATGTCGGGGGCGCTGGTGGCCGGGCTGATCGTGGAGGGACCGGAGTTCCGCGGCTCCCAGTGAGCCGGGGAGCGTTCGGAACGTTCAGAAACGGTACTGCTCGTCGAAGCCCGTGCCGTGCTGCGGCTGACCGTGGTTGTTGTCCTGGTACGGGTAGGACTGCTGCTCCTGCGGGAGTTGTTCGCCGCCGTAGGAGTCGTCGGTGCGCTGCTGCGGGACCCACACCCCGCCGGCCGGGGTGTCACCGCCGTAGCCGCCCGCGTAGGCGTCCTGGGTGCTGTAGCCCTGCTGGCCGTACCCCTGCTGGCCGCCGTAGCCGGTGTCGTAGGAGCCGCCGCCGTAGGTCTGGGTGCCGGCGTACGGGTCGGAGTAGGCGGCGTACTGCTGCTGCCCGGAGGCGTCGTAGCCGTAACCCTGCTGCCCGTAGCCGGAGTAGTCGTACGCGTGGCTCTGGTCGGTGCCCTGGGCCGCGGTGTACTGGTCCTGGGTCTTGCCGGCCCCCGGGTAGGGCGAGTGCGTGCCGCTCCGATGGGCCGAGTCGCCGTAGACGCCGTAGGAACCGGTGTCGTCGGGCAGGGGCTGCGGCTCGTACACGGCGGTGGGCTCGGCGGGCCGAGCGGGGGTGAAGACGTCGTCGCGGTCGTCGTCGCCGTGGCCGTAGGACAGGCCGTCGTGGCTGTGCAGGGCCTCCCTGGCGCCGGTGTCGCCGCCGGACACCTCGAGGTCGGAGACCTCCAGGGTCGGGTCCTGGTACTCGGCCTTGCCCCGGCGGCGCGGCTTGCCGCCTTCGGCGCCGGGACGGTTGACCGCCCAGCCCGCCGCGAAGCCGCGCCGGAAGGACAGCGTGACGTAGGTCTGGCCGACCGCGAACGCGGCCGCGCCCAGACCGATCACCACGACGGACGGGATCAGGACCCCGAGGACGACACCGAGGAAGCCGGCGAAGGCCAGCAGCCGCCAGCGCAACCGTGCCTTGTACTGCAGCAGCACCTCGCCCAGCAGCCACAGCGCGACGATGCCGAACGCGATGTAGAGGACCGTCCAGCCCATGTACGCCCCTCTCCCAGTGGCCGCTACGCAGTGTGTCGTACGCGGGTGCGGCCGGTCTAGGTCCGCGGCCGGTGGTGCAGACCCAGGTTCTCGTAGATTTCCAGCGTCGCCGTGGAATTGTTGAGCGTGATGAAGTGCAGCCCGGGCACTCCCTCGGCCTGCAGCCGCGCGCAGAACTCGGTGGCGAACTCGATCCCTAGGGAGCGTACCGCCGCCGGATCGTCCTCCGCCGCGCGGATCCGGTCTTTGAGGTCGTCCGGGATGGCGGCGTTGCTGAGTTGGGGCAGTCGCTCGAGCATCTTCACGCTGGTGACCGGCATGATCTCGGGAATGACGGGTGTCGCGCAACCGGCCGCGGCGACGCGGTCGCGCAGGCGAAGGTACGACTCCGGATCGAAGAACATCTGCGTGATGGCGTAGTCGGCGCCCGCGCGGCACTTGTCGACGAAGTGCGCGACGTCGGTGTCCCAGTCGGCGGAGCGGGGGTGCATCTCGGGGAAGGCCGCCACGCCGACGCAGAAGTCGCCCGCCTCCTTGATGAGCCGGACGAGTTCGGCGGCGTACGTCAGCCCTCTGGGGTGCGGGACCCACTCGCCCATCGGATCGCCGGGCGGGTCGCCGCGCACGGCGAGCATGTTGCGGATCCCCGCGTCGGCGTACTGGCCGATGATGTTGCGCAGTTCGGCGACGGAGTGGTTGACGGCGGTGAGGTGCGCCACCGGGGTGAGCGTGGTGTCGGACACGATCTGCTCGGTCGCCTTGACCGTGCCCGCGCGGGTGGAGCCGCCGGCACCGTACGTCACCGAGACGAAGTCGGGGGCGACGGCCTCGACCCTGCGCAGCGCGTTCCACAGGTTGCGCTCGCCCTTCGCCGTCTTCGGCGCCCAGAACTCGAAGGAGTACGTGCTCCTGCCGGTGGCGAGCATGTCACGCACGGTGCGTGCGCGATCAGTCCTGGTGGATGCGGTTCCGAGGGCCATACCGGCAGGCTATCCAGGGCACCGCGGTCTCCCAACCGGCCACCGGAAATTTGCCGGAATTGTCGGCTTCTTGTCCACCCCTCGGACAGCGGAGCCGGAAATGAGCGGGTCGGGCCGGACAGACTGTCCGAAAAGTGAGACGCCTGGCTGCCGCGCCCGACCGTGTCGCGCCGCGTCCCGCCCCGCCTCCCGTGCCTGCCCTACCCCGCCTGCCGCAGCCGCGCGGCGAACTCGGCCGCCGCCGCTCCGGGGTCGTCGGCCTCGGTGATCGCCCGGACCACGACGACACGGCGGGCGCCGGCCTCCAGGACCTGGTCCAGGTTGCCGAGGTCGATGCCGCCGATGGCGAACCAGGGCCGGTCGGTGCCGAGCGAGGCGGTGTAGCGGACCAGGTCGAGGCCGGGGGCGGGGCGGCCGGGCTTGGTGGGCGTGGGCCAGCAGGGTCCGGTGCAGAAGTAGTCCACGCCCTCCTGCACGGCCGCGGCGGCGGCCTCGTCCTCGGCGTGCGTGGACCGGCCGATGAGGGTGCCGTCGCCGAGGATCGCCCGGGCGGCGGGCACCGGGAGGTCCCCCTGCCCCAGGTGCAGCACATCGGCACCGGCCGCGTGGGCGACGTCCGCCCGGTCGTTGACCGCGAGCAGCTTCCCGTGCCGGGCGCACGCGTCGGCGAACACCTCCAGCAGGTCCAGCTCCTCCCCGGCCTCCAAGCCCTTGTCCCGCAACTGCACGACATCGACGCCCGACGCCAGCACCGCGTCCAGGAACCCTGCCAGGTCACCCTGCCGTCTCCGGGCGTCCGTGCACAGATAAAGGCGCGCGTCACCGAGCCCGTCGCGGGCAGCGGCTACGGCAGCGGTCTCAGGCATACGCGGGTCCCCCCGGCTCGTCGGTTCGGTGGCTCGTCCGGCCACTCGAACGGACCCTACCCGCCCCGCCCGCCCGGCCGACGTGGACACCGAGGCCCCGGCCGGGGGCCGGGGCCGGGTGCCCAGGCGGGTGGCCGGGTCAGACGGCGAGGGCCTGGGCGCGGCGCTTCACCTCTGTGCCGCGGTTCTCACTCAGGGCCTGGGCGGGGGTGCCCGGCAGGGTCGGGTCGGGGGTGAACAGCCATTCGATCATCTCTTCGACCGTGAAGCCGTCGTCCCTCAGGAGCGTCAAGGTGCCGGACAGGCCCTTGACGACCTTGTCGCCGTCGATGAAGGCGGCGGGGACGTGCAGCGCGCGGTTCCCACCCCGGCGTACGGCGATGAGCTGGCCCTCCTTGACCAGCTGCCGTACGCGCGTCACCTCGACGCCGAGCCGTTCGGCGATGTCGGGAAGGGTGAGCCAGGCAGGGACGAGAGCATCGATCTTTGCGTCAATCTCGGTCACGGAAACAAGCGTGCCATCTGCCACTGACACTCGGAAGCCAGGCCCGTCCACCCGTGGCCGCGTGCCTCACGCAGTCGCCGCCTTCAGGGGCTTCGCCGGGTCCGCCAGCAGCCGCGGATCCATGGGCGTGCCGGACTCGATCAGCCGCCGCCCCTGCGCCAGATCCCGCGGCCGGCCGACGGCCAGCAGGGCGACGAGCCGGCCCTCGCGGAGCCAGCAGACCGTCCACGCCGGTCCGGTGCGCTCACCGCGCCAGACCACGGTGTCGGCCGACGTGTGGTGGCCGGCGTACTGCACGAAGCGCCCGAACTGCTCGGACCAGAAATACGGCACCGGGTCGTAGACCACGGGGGTGAGGCCGATGATGTCGGCCGCGACCGTGCGCGGGCCCTGGAGCGCGTTGTCCCAGTGGTGGATCAGCAGGCGCTCGCCGTACCGTCCCGAGGGGAAGGAGGCGCAGTCGCCGACCGCGTACACGTCCGGCACGGACGTGCGCAGGTGGTCGTCGGCCAGGACTTCCCCGTGCCGGCCCAGCTCGATGCCGGAGCCGGCCAGCCAACCGGTGGCGGGGCGCGCCCCGATGCCGACCACGACGGCGCCCGCGGGCAGCCGCGAGCCGTCGTCGAGCACCACCGCGCCGGGTTCGACGCGCTCCACGCGCGCGTGGGTGCGCAGTTCGGTGCCGCTGTCGGCGTACCAGGCGGTCATCGGCTCGGCCACCTCCGCGGGCAGCGCCCCCGCGAGCGGCCGGTCCGCGGCCTCCACGACGGTCACGGCGCAGCCGGCCTCGCGCGCGGCGGTGGCGAACTCGGCGCCGATCCAGCCCGCGCCGACGACCACGATGTCGTGCTGCTCGGTGAGCACCGGCCGCAGCCGTTCGGCGTCGTCCAGGGTGCGCAGCAGGTGGACCCCGGGAACGCCCTCCGCGCCGGGCAGCCGGATCGGTTCGGCGCCGGTGGCCAGGACGAGGACGTCGTAGGGCACCGGTCCGGCCGAGGTCTCCAGCACATGCGCGTCGGGCCGCACGGCCAGCGCCTCGCAGCCGAGCCGCAGTTCGAGGCCGAGCGCCTCGAAGTCGATGTCGAAGGCGGAGCCCTCGGCCTTGCCGAGCAGGACGGCCTTCGACAGCGGCGGCCGGTCGTAGGGCTGGTGGGGTTCGGCGCCGATCAGTGTCACGGTGCCGGTGAAGCCCTGCTCGCGCAGGGCGACCGCGGTCTGCACGCCGGCCATGCCCGCGCCCGCGACGACCACGCGCCGCGGCCCTGACGTGCCCTGTTCCTGCGTCTGGTCGCTCACCTGATCACCATAAACCGGCTGGCAGACCGTCAGTCAGGAGCGTGCGGGGGTGACCTGCTCCACAACCTCTTCCACCGCGCTCGTCCCGCTGCCCGGCTGCGACTCCCACTCCCAGGTCTCCTCCAACCGCACCCGCCCGTCGGGCAGTTCGACCACCGTCGAGGCGCAGTGACCCGAAGAGGTGGTCCCGTCCCGCTTGAGCTGGACGTACCGGAAGTCGAGCCGGTCACCTTCCCTGGTACCCACCAGATGGCCGCGTACGACGTCCCCGCCCGCGTACTCGGCCCAGATCTCCCCGTTCCGCTCGTGATACGCGAACCGGGTGCGCGTGCCCACCTGGCCCGGGGCCTGGTCGGCGACCGGGGCGAGTACGCGCCCGTCGAGCGAGGGAAGGGGCCGGGCGGGGCCACCCGCCCGAGGGTCGTGGCTGGAGACGGGCGGGCGGGTCATGACGGGAGGCTCCCTTACCGGGGCGATGCTCTGCGGGCTAGGGTGGCCACCGTACAAGCACTCGCGGGAGCCCGGACGCACCGGGCTGAGAGGGAGGCTGGCGGCCTCCGACCGTACGAACCTGATCCGGGTCATGCCGGCGAAGGGAGGGGCTGGACGCCCATGTCGTTGCCACGTACGTCAGACGTCCTCGTCGTGGGGGGCGGGATCATCGGGCTGGTGACGGCCTGGCGCTCGGCGCAGCGCGGGTTCGCCACGGCCGTGGTGGACCCCGAGCCGGGCGGCGGGGCCGCACAGGTGGCCGCCGGGATGCTGGCCGCCGTCACCGAACTGCACTACGGCGAGCAGACCCTGCTCGGGCTCAACCTGGCCTCCGCCCGCCGCTACCCGGACTTCGCGGCCGAGTTGACCGAGCTGACCGGCCAGGACCTCGGCTACCGCCGCTGCGGCACCCTCGCCGTCGCACTGGACGCCGACGACCGCGCCCACCTGCGGGAACTGCACGATCTTCAGCGCCGGTCGGGCCTGGACTCCGAGTGGCTGTCCGGGCGGGACTGCCGCCGCCTGGAGCCGATGCTCGCGCCGGGCGTGCGCGGCGGACTGCGGGTGGACGGCGACCATCAGATCGACCCGCGGCGGCTCGCCCGCGCCCTGGTCACGGCCTGCGAGCGGGCGGGCGTGGTCTTCCACCGCACCTGGGCCGGCCGGCTCACCCTGGCCCGCGACCGGGCCACGGGCTGTGTGCTGCGCGACGGCACCGCGCCGGCCGCGGACCGGGTGGTGCTCGCGGCGGGCAGCCACAGCGGACGGCTCGCGGGCGTCCCGGACGACGTGCTGCCGCCGGTGCGGCCGGTGAAGGGACAGGTGCTGCGGCTGACGGTGCCGAAGCGGTACGCGCCGTTCCTGAGTCGTACCGTGCGGGCCGTGGTGCGCGGCGGCCAGGTCTACCTGGTGCCGCGGCTCAGCGGCGAGCTGGTCGTCGGGGCGACGAGCGAGGAGCTGGGCTGGGACACGACGGTGACGGCGGGCGGCGTGTACCAGCTGCTGCGCGACGCGCACGAACTGGTGCCCGGGATCACCGAGCTGCCGCTCACGGAGACCCGGGCGGGACTTCGGCCCGGCTCCCCCGACAACGCGCCGCTGCTCGGCCCGACCGGGCTGGACGGCCTGCTGCTGGCCACCGGGCACTACCGCAACGGCGTGCTGCTCACGCCGGTCACCGGTGACGCCATGGCGCACGTCCTGACCACCGGCGAGCTGCCGGACGAGGTCCGCCCCTTCTCCCCCAGGCGTTTTCACGCCGCCGCACTCACGGGGCGGCCCGTATGAACATCTCCGTCAACGGTGAGCCCCGCCGGGTCGCGCCCGGCACGTCCCTCGGCACCGTCGTGCAGACCCTGACCGCGGCGCCCTCCGGGGTGGCCGCCGCCCTCAACGAGACCGTCGTCCCGCGCGCGCGGTGGTCGTCCACGGCCCTGGCCGAGGGCGACCGCGTCGAAGTGCTGACCGCCGTCCAGGGAGGCTGAGCCATGGCCGACGATCCCTTCGTCCTCGGTGGTGCGTCCCTCACCTCCCGGCTGATCATGGGTACCGGCGGCGCGCCCAGCCTGGACGTGCTGGAGCGAGCGCTGGTGGCCTCCGGCACGGAGCTGACCACGGTCGCGATGCGGCGGGTGGACCCCTCCGTGCACGGCTCCGTGCTGTCGGTGCTGGAGTCGCTCGGGATCCGGGTGCTGCCCAACACCGCGGGCTGCTTCACCGCGGGTGAGGCGGTGCTCACCGCCCGGCTGGCGCGGGAGGCGCTGGGCACGGACCTCGTCAAGCTGGAGGTCATCGCCGACGAGCGCACGCTGCTGCCGGACCCGATCGAGCTGCTGGACGCGGCGGAGACGCTGGTCGACGACGGGTTCACAGTGCTGCCGTACACGAACGACGACCCGGTGCTGGCACGGAAGCTGGAGGACGTGGGCTGCGCCGCGATCATGCCCCTGGGCTCGCCCATCGGATCGGGACTCGGCATCCGCAACCCGCACAACTTCCAGCTGATCGTGGAGCACGCGCGCGTGCCGGTGATCCTGGACGCCGGGGCCGGTACGGCCTCGGACGTGGCGCTGGCCATGGAGCTGGGGTGTGCCGGGGTGATGCTGGCCTCCGCGGTGACGCGGGCGCAGGAGCCGGTGCTGATGGCCACGGCGATGCGGTCCGCCGTGGAGGCGGGGCGGCTGGCCCGTCTGGCCGGGCGGATCCCCAAGCGGCACTTCGCGGAGGCGTCGTCCCCGGCGGAGGGCCTGGCCAGGCTGGACCCGGAGCGGCCCGCGTTCTAGGGTCTTTCGTTCGGATCGGGCCGGATCAGGGAGCGAAGTCCGGTGCTGGGGGCACCTCCCACGCCCTTCGGGCAGTGGGGGAGCATCGCAGGGCGGAGGAGGTCGGCAGGGCGGAGCCCCACCGACCGACGACAACGCGGCTGGGGGTCCCCTGCTCGAAGAGCTTGGAGGAGCGTGCCGGACCCCGCGAGCCCGGCCTGATCAAAACGCGAGGCGCCAGGCCGGCACCGCTCTCACGAGTGCGTGCGCCGCGTCACAGGTCGGCTTCAGTCCCGCCGCGACACCGTCCGCGATCCGTGCGTGTCCGTGGCGGCTCGTAGACTCGCCTGCGTGGATACGACCCTTCAGGACCCCCTCGTCGGGCAGGTGCTCGACGGCCGTTATCGCGTCGACGCGCGGATCGCCGTCGGTGGGATGGCCACGGTCTACCGGGCCCTGGACACCCGCCTGGACCGGGTCCTCGCGCTCAAGGTGATGCACCCCACGCTCGCGGCCGACGGCTCGTTCGTGGAGCGGTTCATCCGGGAGGCCAAGTCGGTCGCGCGGCTGGCCCACCCGAACGTCGTGCAGGTCTTCGACCAGGGCACGGACGGGTCGTACGTGTACCTCGCCATGGAGTACGTGGCCGGCTGCACCCTGCGCGACGTGCTGCGCGAGCGCGGGGCGCTCCAGCCGCGCGCGGCGCTGGACATCCTGGAGCCGGTGCTCGCCGCGCTGGGGGCCGCGCACCGGGCCGGGTTCGTGCACCGTGACATGAAGCCGGAGAACGTCCTGATAGGGGACGACGGCCGGGTCAAGGTCGCCGACTTCGGGCTGGTGCGGTCCGTGGACACGGTGACGAACACCACCGGTGCCGTCCTCGGCACCGTGTCCTACCTCGCGCCGGAGCAGATCGAGCGCGGCACCGCCGACCCCCGGGTCGACGTGTACGCGTGCGGGGTCGTGCTGTACGAGATGCTGACCGGCGGCAAGCCGCACCAGGGGGAGTCCCCCGCCCAGGTGCTGTACCAGCACCTCCACGAGGACGTCCCGGCCCCGTCGGCCGCCGTGCCGGGACTGCCCTTCGAGCTGGACGAACTGGTCGCGGAGGCCACCGCGCGCACCCCGGACATCCGGCCGCACGACGCGGTCGCGCTGCTCGCGCGGGTCCGCGAGGCGCGGTCCGCGCTCAGCCCGGACCAGCTGGACGCGCTGCCGCCGCAGGCCCTCACCGCGGCGGAGCACGACAACGCCGAGGACCGTACGAGCGTCATCCCGCGCGCACTGACGACGCCGATCCGCCCGGCCGCCGGCGGGGGCGATGAGCCGGCCGAGGCCGCCCTCAACCGCACCAGCCGGCTCCAGGCGCCCCCGCCCCCACCGCAGCCGACCGTTGCGCGGCGCCCCGGGCGGCCCCGGCGCACACTGCTCACGGTGGTCGGCGCCGTCCTGCTGGTCCTCGGGGTAGGCGGGGGTGTGTGGTACATCAACTCCGGCCAGTTCACGAAGGTCCCGCCGCTGCTGGCGAAGACCGAGGCGCAGGCCAGGGAGCGGCTCAAGGAGGCCGGTCTCGGCGTCGACCGGGTCGAGCACGCCTACAGCGACACGGTCGGGCGCGGCACGGTCATCAGCACCGACCCGCAGGCGGGCGCCCGGATCCGCAGCCACGGCTCCGTGACGCTCACGGTCTCCGACGGCCCCGAGACCGTGCGGGTGCCCGACGTGAAGGGCCACCGGCTGGACGAGGCGCGGACCCTGCTGAAGAAGGAGGGCCTCGAGCCGGGCATGGTGAGCCGGGAGTTCAGCAACGACGTCCCCCGTGGCGTCGTGATCGGCACGGACCCCGAGACGGGCACCGAGCGGCGCTCCGGCTCGGCGATCGCGCTCACCGTCAGCAAGGGCCGCGCGGTGGACGTGCCGGACGTCACCGGCGAGGACCTGGACGCGGCGCGGTCCGACCTTCAGGACGCCGGCCTGAAGGTGCGGATCTCCTCCGAGCAGGTCGACTCCGAGTTCGACAAGGGCCAGGTCGCCCGGCAGAGTCCGGCGGGCGACAGCGAGGCCGCCGAGGGCGACACGGTCACGCTGACGCTGTCCAAGGGCCCGGAGATGGTCGAGGTGCCGGACGTGACCGGCAACAGTGTCGGCGACGCGAAGAACACGCTGCAGAAGGCCGGCTTCCAGGTGCAGGAGGACCGCGGGCTGCTCGGGCTGTTCGGCGACACCGTCAAGAAGCAGTCGGTGAAGGGCGGCGACCGGGCGCCGAAGGGCTCGACGATAACGATCACCATCCGGTGACGGCGGCCCGGCGGCCGGGGGCCGCCGGGCGCGTGGCACCCTGAGCAGGTGAGCAGTCAGCGGTCCCGTCCCCTCCCCGGTCCCTCCCGCAACCCGATCGGCGGCCATGTGCCCGTCGCCGGCGGGCTGCATTCCGTGGGCCTGTCGTACGCCCGTGACCTCCGGGCCGAGACCGTGCAGGTCTTCGTCGCCAATCCGCGCGGCTGGGCCACGCCCGCGGGCAACCCGCGGCAGGACGAGCGGTTCCGCGCGGCCTGCGCCGAGCAGTCGCTCCCGGCGTACGTCCACGCCCCGTACCTGATCAACTTCGGCTCCCACACCGAGGCGACCGTGGAGCGGTCGGTGGAGTCGCTGCGGCACTCGCTGCGGCGTGGCCGGGAGATCGGCGCGCTGGGCGTCGTCGTGCACACCGGGAGCGCGACCGGCGGCCGGGACCGGTCCGTCGCGCTGAAGCAGGTGCGGGAGCACATGCTGCCGCTGCTCGACGAGCTCACCCACGACGACGACCCGTACCTGCTCCTGGAGTCCACCGCCGGCCAGGGTGCCTCGCTGTGCTCGCGCACCTGGGACTTCGGGCCGTACTTCGAAGCCCTGGACGCCCATCCGAGGCTGGGCGTGTGCCTGGACACCTGCCACATCTTCGCCGCCGGGCACGACCTGACCGGCCCGGACGGCATGCACCGGACACTTGACCTGCTGGTGGAGACGGTCGGCGAGGGTCGGCTGCGGCTGATCCACGCCAACGACTCCAAGGACGTGGCCGGCGCGCACAAGGACCGGCACGAGAACATCGGCGCCGGCCGCATCGGCGAGGACCCCTTCCGCGCACTGATGACCCACCCCGCCACCGAGGGCGTCCCGCTGATCATCGAGACCCCGGGCGGCAAGGCGGGCCACACGGCGGACGTGGAGCGCCTGAAGCGGCTCAGGGACGGATGAGGAAGGTGTGAGGAAGCACCGGGACGGCTTCCGGGACGGCCGTCAGAGTTCCGGTCCGTCCCCCGGTTCCTCCTGGTAGGAGTAGCGCTGCTCCTTCCAGGGGTCGCCGAGGTTGTGGTAGCCGCGCTCCTCCCAGAAGCCGCGGCGGTCGGCGGTCATGTACTCCACGCCGCGCACCCACTTGGGGCCCTTCCAGGCGTACAGGTGGGGGACGATCAGGCGGAGCGGGAAGCCGTGCTCGGCGGTGAGCAGTTCGCCGTCCTTGTGCGTGGCGAGGAGGGTGCGCTCCGAGGTGAAGTCGGACAGGCGCAGGTTGGAGCTGAACCCGTACTCCGCCCACACCATCACGTGGGTGACGTTCGCCGCGGGCGGGGCGATGTCCAGGATGGTGCGCGCGGGGATGCCGCCCCACTCGGCGCCGACCATGCTGTACTTCGTGACGCAGTGCAGATCGGCCACCACGGTGGTGTACGGCAGGGCCGTGAACTCCTCGTGGGTCCAGCAGTGCTTCTCGCCGTCGGCGGTGGCGCCGAAGACCCGGAAGTCCCAGCGCTCGGGCCGGAACTTGGGCACCGGGCCGTAGTGCGTGACCGGCCAGCCGCGCTGGAGCCGCTGTCCCGGCGGAAGTTCCGGCTGTGCCGCTCCCGTCGGCACTGCCCCAGACGCGTCCCCTGACGCGCGTTCCACCGGCTGACCCATGACTCCATCCTGACAGACCGGAGAGGGTGCACATGACCAGCCCGGGGGCGATCCGGGCAACTCGCACTAAGTATGCACTTACTGGACGGCCGTGTGTGCCGGTGAAATCATGCGCGAGATCGGCCCAGAGACGTCCGGAAGGAGCCCCGCCGCCATGCAAGGCGACCCCGAGGTGATCGAACTGCTCAACGAGCAGCTGACCTCCGAGCTCACCGCGATCAACCAGTACTTCCTGCACTCCAAGATCCAGGACCACAAGGGCTGGACGAAGCTCGCCAAGTACACCCGCGACGAGTCGTTCGACGAGATGCGGCACGCGGAGCTCCTGACCGACCGGATCCTGCTGCTGGACGGCCTGCCGAACTACCAGCGGCTCTTCCACGTCCAGGTCGGGCAGACGGTGACGGAGATGTTCCGGGCCGACCGGCAGATCGAGGTCGAGGCCATCGACCGGCTGCGCCGAGGCGTGGAGCTGATGCGCGACAAGGACGACATCACGTCGGCGAACATCTTCGAGGCGATCCTCGCCGACGAGGAGCACCACATCGACTACCTGGACACCCAGCTGGAGCTGGTCGACAAGCTGGGCGAGGCGCTCTATCTCTCGACCGTCGTCGAGCAGAGCCAGCCGGACCCCTCGGGCCCCGGCACCCACGGCTTCTCCAGCCACTGAGGCGGCCGTCGGCGGCCTTCACCTCTAGGCGGCGTCGCCCAGCTCCTTCGGGCGTGCGCCGGGAGCCCCACCCGTGAGCGGCGCGAGCGCCGGGCCGCCCTGGTCGATCAGCTCGCGGCGCGGGCAGGTGCCCCGGCCGAGCAGCGCCTGGATGCGGCGGACGCACCCGCCGCAGTCGGTGCCTGCCTTGCAGACGGAGGCGATCTTGCGAGGTGTGCAGGCGCCGTCGTCCGCGTGCTGCTTGACCTGCTGCTCGGTGACACCGAAGCAACTGCAGACGTACACGCGGTTCACCTCCCGCCGGGATCGGTTCAGTGGTGCCGTCCCGACTTCTCGGTGAGGCAAACCTAACCTTACTCACCGCACGAATGCCGGAAAAGGGGCAGGGGCGCGGATCCCATGTGATCCGCGCCCCACTTCACGCTCCCGCGACGGGCGGGCGCCTCACTGGTCCCGGTACATCTCCGCGACCAGGAACGCCAGGTCCAGGGACTGGCTGCGGTTCAGACGCGGGTCGCAGGCCGTCTCGTAGCGCTGGTGCAGGTCGTCGACGAAGATCTCGTCGCCGCCGCCGACGCACTCGGTGACGTCGTCACCGGTCAGCTCCACATGGATGCCGCCGGGGTGCGTGCCGAGCCCCTTGTGAACCTCGAAGAAGCCCTTGACCTCGTCGAGCACGTCGTCGAAGCGGCGGGTCTTGTGACCGGAGGCCGCCTCGAAGGTGTTGCCGTGCATCGGGTCGGTCACCCAGGCCACCACCGCGCCCGAGGCCGTGACCTTCTCCACCAGCTCCGGGAGCCGGTCGCGGATCTTGTCGGCGCCCATACGGACGATGAACGTCAGCCGGCCGGGCTCCCGCTCGGGGTCGAGGCGGTCGATGTAGCGCAGCGCCTCCTCGGGCGTGGTCGCCGGGCCGAGCTTGACGCCGATCGGGTTGCGGATGCGCGAGGCGAACTCGATGTGCGCGTGGTCCAGCTGCCGGGTGCGCTCACCGACCCACACCATGTGCGCGGAGACGTCGTACAGCTGCCTGGTGCGCGAGTCGACGCGGGTCAGCGCCGACTCGTAGTCGAGCAGCAGCGCCTCGTGCGAGGAGAAGAACTCGACGGTCTTGAACTCCTCCGGGTCCGTGCCGCAGGCCCGCATGAAGTTCAGCGCGTTGTCGATCTCGCGCGCGAGCTGCTCGTAGCGCTGGCCGGACGGCGAGGACTTCACGAAGTCCTGGTTCCAGGCGTGCACCTGGCGCAGGTCGGCGTAGCCGCCGGTGGTGAAGGCGCGCACCAGGTTCAGCGTGGAGGCGGACGCGTGGTACATCCGCTTCAGCCGCTCGGGATCCGGGACGCGGGCGGCCTCGGTGAACTCGAAGCCGTTGACGGAGTCGCCGCGGTAGGTCGGCAGGGTCACCCCGTCGCGGGTCTCGGTCGGCTTGGAGCGCGGCTTGGAGTACTGGCCGGCGATCCGGCCGACCTTCACCACCGGCACCGAGGCGGCGTACGTCAGCACGGCGCCCATCTGGAGCAGGGTCTTGAGCTTGTTGCGGATGTGGTCGGCGGACACCGCGTCGAACGCCTCGGCACAGTCGCCGCCCTGGAGGAGGAACGCCTCTCCCCTGGCGACGGCCGCCATCCGGGCGCGCAGCTGGTCGCACTCGCCCGCGAAGACGAGCGGCGGATACGACTCGAGGTCCGCGATCACTGCGCGCAGAGCCTCGGGGTCGGGGTACTCGGGCTGCTGCGCCGCGGGCAGGTCTCGCCAGGTGTTGCCAGCGCTCGCGCTGGTCTTAGCGTTCACGGTCACCCCACCAAGATTACGGGGTCGCCAGGCGGGCACCTTCCTGCGTTCATCCAATGAGACGGACGGCGCCCGCTCGCGGGACGTCCCTCCCCAGGTGTTCAGGCGCCGGTGCCGACGTCCAGCTGGTCGCGGTCGATGTTGATGGTCACCGAACCGTACGTCTCGGTCCTGTTGCCCGCGTACTGGTGGATGCGCTGGTGACCGGCCCACAGGTCGGCCGGGATGGCGGTGTGGAGGGTGGTGTTCTCGTCGTTCCAGTGCGCGAAGTGGATCACGTCGGGCAGGGTGACCTGCCCGGCGTTGCCGACCAGGTCGGCGACCAGGGACGAGACGCTGCCGTACGCGCCGGACCGGTAGCCCAGTTCGTGCAGCCGCTCGGTCCAGGCCTCCAGGTAGCCGAGTACGCGCGCGGTGAGGGCGCCGCCCGGCGCGTACTGCTCCAGGTCGTTGTAGAGCACCGACCCCTTGGCGAAGCCGAGCGCCAAAGCCTGGGCGGCCGCGTCCTCCGCGGCCTCCATGCCCTGCGGCACCGGATCGGTGATCGACGCGCAGGAGTTCTGGCAGCTCCCGGCGCCGGAGGTGGGCTGCGGGCCGACGTAGAGCGGGAAGAAGCGCCACCCGTTCGCGTACTGCCTCTGCACCCACTCGGCGGTCAGTTTCGCCTGGGCGCAGGCGCGGTTGACCCCGCCGATGTAGACGCCGACGGCCCCGTACGGCGAGGCGGACCGCCAGGCGTCCATGGCCGTCCGACTCGGGGCTGTGCAGGTGTCGAAGCCCCTGCCCTGGTAGGCGGTCGCGTCGGCCGGCACGGCGCGCGCGGACGGTGCCGGTGCGGCTTCCCCGGCGCCGGCGGCGGCGACGGGCAGTCCGGCGCTGCGCAGCACCCGCTGGATCTCCGCGCGGTCCTCGCCGTACGGGGCCGTGACGGAGATTCCCTCGTTGGTGGCCGTCGCCCGGTAGACGCGGGACGTGCGGTCCTCGGTCACCGAGGCCTTCGTCGCCACCGCGGGCTGCACCCACAGGGCCTCGGTGCGCCCGACGGCACGGGCCGGGCAGTCCTGCTGCTCGCCGGGGGTGCCGAGGTAGACGGCGTGCCGGTCGAACCGGACGCAGGCGGTCGGCTCCTGGTCGAGGTCGACGACGGGCCAGCCGGCCGGGACGGTGAAGGTGTGGCCGCGGTAGCTGACGGTCTTCGTGGCGCCGTCGGCCGACGGCCGGGCGGCGGACGGCGCACCGGCGGCGAGCACCGCGCAGGCGACGCTCAGCGCGGTCAGCGCACGCCTCAGACGGAGGCGGAACCCCGCCGGGTGGGGCGATCGTAGTGCGGAAATGGCGTACTCCTCGGTCGGGCACGGGCGCGCGGCGGACGCCGGGGCACGGTCGGCACGCGGTGGACGCGGACCCTCTTTCCACCCCGCGCGGCCACCGGAAACCGGCCTGTGCTGCGTACGGACGTACCGGCGGCGCGGCCGCCGGGGGCCGCCACGGGCCGGACAGGGCCGCACGGCGTACCGATGGGGTAGGGTGCCGGGCATGTTCGCGCACTCGACCCAGAACCAGAACTGGTGGTGGACCGCTTCTCCGGCGGCCCGCTGACTGCGCGTATCCCACACTTCGCGAAGGCCGCCCGAGGGGCGGCCTTCGGCGTTCCCGGCGCTTCGGCCGTTCCTCACCGACATCGACCGACACCGATCGACATCAACGGAAGAGGAACCCATGGATCTGGCACGGCTGTTGCACGACCCCCGCCCCTTCGCCCTGCTGCGCCGCCGTACCCCGGGGCACGACCAGGACCTGGTCGAGGTGCTGCTCGGCCCGGTGACCGGTCGCGACCGGCTGGCCGACCTGCCCGACGAGGGCCTGGCGGTCGTACCGTTCCGGCAGATCCGCGAGCGCGGCTTCGACGTCCGTGACGACGGCACCCCCCTGCTGGTGCTGACGCCCGAGGAGACGGGCACGGTCCCGCTCGCCGAGGCCCTGGCTCAGCTCCCCACGCACCCGGTGCGCGTCGAGGGCGGCGGCTTCGACGTCGGCGACGAGGAGTACGCGCAGATCGTCGGGCGGGTGCTGCGCGAGGAGATCGGCGCGGGCGAGGGCGCGAACTTCGTGATCCGGCGGACGTACGAAGGGGAGATCCCGGGCTTCGGGCGGGCCGACGCTCTGGCGCTGTTCCGGCGGCTGCTGGAGGGCGAGCGGGGGGCGTACTGGACCTTCGTCGTGCACACCGGGGACCGGACGCTGGTCGGCGCCAGCCCCGAGGTGCACGTGCGCATGTCCGGCGGGACGGTCGTGATGAACCCGATCAGCGGGACGTACCGCTACCCCGCCGAGGGGCCGACGCCCGAGCACCTGCTCGGCTTCCTCGCCGACGGCAAGGAGATCGAGGAGCTGTCGATGGTCGTCGACGAGGAGCTCAAGATGATGTGCACCGTCGGCGACATGGGCGGGGTGGTCGTCGGCCCGCGCCTGAAGGAGATGGCGCACCTGGCGCACACCGAGTACGAGCTGCGCGGCCGGTCCTCCCTGGACGTACGCGAGGTGCTCAAGGAGACCATGTTCGCCGCGACCGTCACCGGGTCGCCGGTGCAGAACGCCTGCCGGGTCGTCGAACGGCACGAGACCGGCGGGCGCGGCTACTACGCCGGCGCCCTCGCCCTCCTCGGCCGCGACTCCGGCGGCGCCCAGACCCTGGACTCCCCCATCCTCATCCGCACCGCCGACATCGACGCACACGGCCGGCTGCGCGTACCGGTCGGCGCCACCCTCGTCCGCGGCTCCGACCCGGCGGGCGAGGTCGCCGAGACGCACGCGAAGGCGGCGGGCGTGCTGGCGGCGCTGGGCGTGCGGCCCGCACGGCCGCGCAGGGAGCGGTCGCGGCCCCGGCTCGCCGACGACCCGCGGGTGCGGGCGGCCCTGGACGGGCGGCGGGCCCTTCTCGCGCCGTTCTGGCTGCGGATGCAGAGCGGGGTCTCGGGCGCCCGGGCGCAGTCGGAGGCCGGGGCAAGCGCGCCGGGACTGACCGGGCACACCCTGGTCGTGGACGGCGAGGACACCTTCACCGCGATGCTCGCGCACGTGCTGCGGTCGTCGGGGCTGACCGTCAGCGTGCGCCGCTACGACGAGCCCGGGCTGCGCGCGTCCCTGCTCGCGCACGAGGGGCCGGTCGTCCTCGGCCCCGGTCCCGGCGACCCGTGCGACCCGGACGACCCGAAGATGCGGCTGCTGCGCGCGCTGACCGCGGAGATGCTCACCGAGCACCGGCACGGCGTTCTCGGGGTCTGCCTCGGACACGAGCTGATCGCGGCCGAGCTGGGTCTGGAGATCGTCCGCAAGGAGGTGCCCCACCAGGGCGCCCAGACCGGGATCGACCTGTTCGGCCGGGCCGAGACCGTGGGCTTCTACAACAGCTTCGTGGCGCACTGCGACGACGAGGCGCACGCCGAGTTGTCCGCGCACGGAATCGAGGTCAGCCGGAGCGCGTCCGGTGAGGTGCACGCGTTGCGCTCCGACAGGTTCGCGTCGGTGCAGTTCCACCCCGAGTCCGTGCTGACACTGAACGGCCAGGCGATCGTCTGCGCGCTGCTGGCCGGTCAGCTGCGCGGCGCCGGAACGCACCGCGAGCCGCGGCGCGTTCCGTAGCCGAGGACGCGCGCACCGAGGGCGCCGCCGGTCAGGTCGGCGGCGCCCTCGGTGCGGTGTGCGGGAGGGGAGGCCGGTGGCGGGGTCAGCCGAAGAAGACCCCGACCTCCTCGTACAGCTTCGGGTCGACCGTCTTCAGCTTCGCGGTGGCCTCCGCGATCGGGACGCGGACGATGTCGGTGCCGCGCAGGGCGACCATCTTGCCGAAGTCGCCGTCGCGGACGCACTCGATGGCGTGCAGCCCGAACCGGGTGGCCAGCCAGCGGTCGAAGGCGCTGGGCGTGCCGCCGCGCTGGATGTGCCCGAGGACGGTGGTCCGCGCCTCCTTCCCGGTGCGTGCCTCGATCTCCTTGGCCAGCCACTCGCCGACCCCGGACAGCCGCACGTGCCCGAAGGAGTCGAGCGAGGAGTCCTTCAGGACCATGTCGCCGTCCTTGGGCATGGCCCCCTCGGCTACGACGACGATCGGGGCGTACGACGCCTTGAAGCGGGAGGTGATCCAGGCGCACACCTGGTCGAGGTCGAAGCGCTGCTCGGGGATGAGGATGACGTTCGCGCCGCCGGCGAGGCCGGAGTGGAGGGCGATCCAGCCGGCGTGACGGCCCATCACCTCGCAGACCAGGACCCGCATATGGGACTCGGCGGTGGTGTGCAGCCGGTCGATCGCCTCGGTGGCGATGCCGACCGCGGTGTCGAATCCGAAGGTGTAGTCGGTGGCCGACAGGTCGTTGTCGATGGTCTTGGGCACGCCCACGCAGGGCACGCCGTACTCGTCGCTCATCCGCGCGGCCACGCCGAGGGTGTCCTCGCCGCCGATCGCGACGAGCGCCTCGACCTCCTGCTTGGCGAGGTTGTCCTTGATCCGCCGGATGCCGTCCTCCTGCTTGAGGGGGTTGGTCCGAGAGGAGCCGAGGATGGTGCCGCCGCGGGGCAGGATGCCGCGCACCGCGGGGATGTCGAGACGGATGGCGTCGTTCTCGAGGGGGCCCCGCCAGCCGTCCCGGAAGCCGACGAAGTCATAGCCGTACTCCTGCACGCCCTTGCGGACGATGCCCCGGATGACGGCGTTGAGCCCGGGGCAGTCGCCGCCTCCGGTCAATACTCCGACCCGCATGGAAAAGTCCCTTCGCCGCGGTTGCCTGGTGAAGGTCACGCTAATGGTGGCCCACGTCACTTCGGCATGGGGTGGAGGGTCAATTCCACTGAATTGCCGGGTAGTTGATCACGGCGAATCCACCCGAAAGGGTGGCGGCCGCGCGTATGCGGGTTTACTCGCCCTTACTCGCCGTCGAGCCCGCGCTCGATGGCGTACCGCACCAGCTCCACCCGGTTGTGCAACTGGAGCTTGCCCAGGGTGTTCTGGACGTGGTTCTGGACCGTGCGGTGGGAGATCACCAGGCGCTCGGCGATCTGCTTGTAGCTCAGGCCCTTGGCTACCAGGCGCAGCACCTCGGTCTCGCGGTCGGTGAGCCGGGGCGCCTTCGGCTCACCGGCGTCCGCGGCGGGCGCGGGCTCGGCGGCCAGGCGCCGGTACTCGCCGAGGACCAGGCCCGCCAGGCCCGGTGTGAACACCGGGTCGCCCACGGCCGTGCGGCGCACCGCGTCCAGCAGCTCCTGGGTCGAGGCCGACTTCAGCAGGTAGCCCGTCGCGCCCGACTTCACGGCCTCCAGCACATCGGCGTGCTCGCCGCTCGCGGACAGCACCAGTACGCGCAACGCCGGGTTGGAGCCGACGAGTTCCTTGCAGACCTGGACCCCGGGCTTCGCGGGCAGGTTCAGGTCCAGTACGAGCACGTCGGGCGCGGCGGCCCTGGCGCGGCGCACCGCCTGCTCGCCGTCGCCCGCGGTGGCGACCACCTCGAAGCCGGAATCGGTCAGGTCGCGGGCCACGGCGTCGCGCCACATCGGGTGGTCGTCGACCACCATCACCTTGATCGGATCCTGCTCCGCGCTCATCGGCTCTCCGCCTTCCCCCGCGTCCACGGCGCGCCCTTCGCGCTCCTCGTGTGCTCGCCGTCGTTCGTGGTGTTCGTGTTCTTGGGTACGTTCAGTTCGACCTCCGTGCCCTGGCCGGGCACCGAGATCAGCTCGGCGCTGCCGCCGATGTCGCGCAGCCGGCCCCGGATCGACAGGGCCACGCCGAGCCGGCCCTCGCCCTCGGCCTGGGCGAGCCGCCCCTGCGGGATACCGGGACCGTCGTCCCGTACGGTCACGATCACCGACTCCGGCTCGTCCTCGACCAGGATCCAGGCCCGCGCGCCCTCGCCCGCGTGCCGGCGGACGTTGTCCAGCGCGGCTCCGACGGCGGCGGCCACCTCGCGGGCGGCGGCGGGTCGCAGCAGCACCGGGGCGCCCGGTTCGGCGAGGCTGACCCGGGCGCCGGCGTATGGGGCGAGCAGCGCGCGCAGATCGACGGGTTTGTCGGCGCCGTCGTCCGAGTCCTCGTCGACCGTCCGGACGACCGCGCCCCCGGACGCGTCTGCGGCCGTGTCCCCTGACGTGTCCCCTGGCGTATCCCTTGTCGCCCGGGGGACCGGGACCAGCCCGCCGGAGACCAGGGTGCGCAGCGCCACCTCCTGCTCGCCCGCCAGCCGGCCCAGTTCGGCGGCCTCGCCCCCGATCACCGCGCCGCGCCGCTGCACCATGGCCAGCACCTGGAGCACCCCGTCGTGGATGTCCCGGGCCAGGCGCTCCCGTTCCCGGGTGGCCGCCTCGATCTCGAGGGCGCGGGCGAGGGTGCGCTCGGAGGCGCGGGCGACCTCGACGACGTAGCCGATGGCGATGGAGGCGACCCAGACCAGGATCACGTTGTGCACGGTGTCGCGAGCCGGGGAGCCGCGCTCGACCAGGTTGGCGGCGGCGACCGCGGTGGAGGCGACCGCGGCCCAGCGCCAGCCGCCCTTGATGGCGAAGGCGAGGACGGAGCCGGCGGTCCAGATCGAGGGCAGAGTCGGGCCGCCGTCCGCGATCCGCGCGGGGGCGTCGGCGACGGGGGTGAGGAGGATGCCGGTCAGCGCCAGGGTGAGGTCGGCGGCGAGGAAACGCTTGGTGCAGTTCGCGGCGTTCGCGACCTTGGGCAGCGTGGCCAGGGTCCACACGGACAGCACGCAGTAGTAGGCGATGGCGACCCCGGGGCGCGGGAACCGGTCGTAGCCGGTGGCGAACAGGCCGACCGCGTAGAGCATGGTCAGCACCCGGTATCCGGCGAGCGCGCGCCACAGCGGCTGCTCGACCGACATCCTCATCACGTGTTGCCGCTTCGGCATGTCCCCCCCTTGGCGGTTCGCCCTACTCCGCCTGCTTCTCCTTCTCGGCCTTTTCCCTCTCGGCCCGCCCGAGCGCCGCCTTCTGGGCCTTGTCCGCCGCCTTCCCCGCCGTCTTCTCCGCTTCCTTCTCGGCCTTGGCCGCCTCCGCGATCTGCCGCTTGGCCGCGGTCGCGTAGATGTCGACGTACTCCTGGCCGGAGAGCTTCATGATCTCGTACATGACCTCGTCCGTCACCGCCCGCAGCACGAAACGGTCGTGCGCGAGGCCCTGGTAACGGCTGAAGTCCAGCGGCTTGCCGATGCGTATCCCCGGGCGCATCAGCTTGGGGACGACCTTCCCGGGGGGCTGGATCTTCTCCGTGTCGATCATGGCGACCGGGATGACGGGCGCTCCGGTGGCCAGGGCCACGCGGGCCAGGCCGCCCGGCTTGCCGCGGTAGAGGCGGCCGTCGGGCGAGCGGGTGCCCTCCGGGTAGATGCCGAACAGCTCGCCGCGCTGCACCACCTCTATGCCGCTCTTCACCGCGGCATCGCCCGCGCCGCGCTTCCCGGAGCGGTCCACGGGGAGTTGGCCCACGCCTTTGAAGAACGCGGCGGTGAGCCGGCCCTTGACCCCGGGCGTGGTGAAGTACTCGGCCTTCGCGATGAAGGTGACCTTTCGGTGGAGCACCACCGGCAGGAAGAAGGAGTCCGAGAAGGACAGGTGATTGCTCGCCAGGATGGCGGGGCCCTCGGCCGGGATGTTCTCCAGGCCCTCCACCCAGGGCCGGAAGGCGAGCTTCAGCGGCCCCCCGATGGCTACCTTCATCGCGCCGTAGAACAACCGAGTGCCTTCCTGTGTGTGTCAATCAGACGATACCGCCGGGTACCGTCTGTGGGACCGACGGCCCTGGTCGGTGTCAGTGCGGTCGCGTACGGTGAAGTACCTGCAATCGACGACCACAGGAGAGCGACGTGCCGGTGCTCCCCGGAGCCGAGCCGTTCCGCCACGAGGGCGGGGAGGTCGGCGTCCTCCTCTGCCACGGCTTCACCGGTTCCCCCCAGTCCCTGCGCCCCTGGGGGAGGTACCTCGCCGAGCGCGGCCTGACCGTCTCGCTCCCGCTGCTGCCCGGGCACGGCACGCGCTGGGAGGACATGCAGCTCACCGGCTGGCCGGACTGGTACGCGGAGGTGGACCGCGAGCTGCGGGTCCTGCGCGAGTCCTGCGCGCGTGTGTTCGTGGCCGGCCTGTCCATGGGCGGAGCGCTGGCGCTGCGGCTGGCCGCCCGGCACGGGGACGCGGTCGCGGGCGTCGTGGTCGTCAACCCGGCCAACAAGGTGCACGGCCTGTCCGCGTACGCCCTGCCGGTGGCCCGCCATGTCGTACGGACCAGGAAGGGCATCGCGAGCGACATCGCGCTGGAGGGCGCCGCCGAGCTGGGGTACGACCGGGTGCCGCTGCACGCCGCGCACTCGCTCAGGGCCTTCTTCCGGATGCTCGACGGCGAGCTGCCGCAGGTCACCCAGCCGCTGCTGCTTCTGCGCAGCCCGCAGGACCATGTGGTGCCGCCGGTCGACTCGGCACGGATCCTCGGCCGGGTCTCCTCCACGGACGTCGCGGAGGTCCTGCTGGAACACAGCTACCACGTCGCGACGTTGGACCACGACGCGGACCGGATCTTCGAGGAGAGCTACGCCTTCATCGGCCGGCTCGCACCCAGTGTCGGCAAGGAAGGGACGACGGCAGGTGGCTGAGCACGACTCCGACCGCGAGAACCGCGACGGCCGCGAGCCGGTCGAACCGGTGGAGCCGCCCGAACCGGTCACACCGGCCGGACCCGTCGGGCCGGCCGAGCAACGCGCCGAGCCCGGCGTGCCCGCCGGGAAGGAAGGCACCGCCTTCGACGAGGAGGCCGCCTGGGCGGCGATCGTCGCCGGGTACGGCGAGGAGCCGCCGGACCCGCCGGGCTCGAGGCCGTTCCGGCCGATCGAGGACCTGGCGCTGCCGCCGGACCCCGGGACGCAGGACGAGAAGCTGTGGAAGGACAGGAAGGACGAGGGCGCCAAGGGCGACAGGAACGGCAAGGACGGCAGGGACGGCAGGGACGGCAAGGACGGCAAGGACGGGGAGAGCGAGGCGGGCCCGCCCGCCCCGGCCGGGCGGCTGGGCGGCTCGGTCTCCTTCGCACCCGGTGTCAGCACCCCCGGCGGGGGACCGCGCGACTACTCGCTCGCCGAACCCTCCGACGACGACTTCGACGAGGGTGACGAGGGCCACTTCGTCCCGCCGGAGCCGCCCCCGCTGCCGTCCGCCGACCCGACCGCGAAGTTCGCCTGGCTCGCGGTGATCGGCGGGCCCGTCCTGCTCCTGCTGGCCGTCCTGTTCGGCTGGGAGATGACGTGGTGGCTCACCACGCTCGGCATCGGCGGTTTCCTGGGCGGCTTCGCGACGCTGGTGATGCGGATGAAGCCGGGCGACGATGACGACGACGACCCGGGCCGCGGAGCGGTCGTCTGAGCCCCGGGGGCCGACCGGACGACCGGCCCCCGGCCCCGCGACCGGCCCCCGGCCCTAGGGCGCGTTTCGAAAGTCCCGCCTGCCCCGCGACGCCTGGCACGGCGCCTCGCCGCGTTGTCGGGATCGCCCGCGTACGGCCCAGTACGCGGACGACCCTCCGCCTTGCGATGCACCGCACCAGACGCCGCGGGGCCCGCCCTCCGGGCGGACGGCGCTACTTTCGAAACACGCCCTAGGTAAGCGCCGGGACCCTGAGTGCGGCCAGCACCGGCAGGTGGTCCGTGGCCGCCCTCAGGTCCGCCTCCGTCACGCCGGGCCGACCGAGGGGCACCCCGCAGCCGAGGACCTCGATGCCGCGGGTGGCGAACACCGCGTCGATGCGCCGGTGCGGATCGGCGGACGTCCAGGTGTCCTCCGCGCCCCAGGGGGCGGAGGCCCAGCCGTCCTGGAGCGACCCGGCCAGCCGCCGGAACGCCGGCCCGTCCGGCCCCTCGTTGAGGTCGCCGCCCGCCACCGCGTGCTCCACACCCATCCCGGCCAGCCGGTCCAGGAGCACGCCGGCCTGTTCGTACCGCTCGTGCGCGTTCAGCGAGAGGTGGCAGCTGACGACGCCGAGCCGGGCGCCCCCGAACCGGACGACCGCCGTGGCCAGGCCCCGCCGGTGCAGTCCGGGGGTGAGCGGCAGCAGCACGTCCTCGGTGCGCTCCACGGTGGCCCTGAGCGAGCAGAGGATCGCCGGGCCCGCGGCCGTCGCGCCCCCGGTGAGGATCACCAGGTCCGAGGCCGCAGCGAGCCGGGCCAGCTTCTTGCGCCAGCGGAAGAAGCGCGGCGCCTCCTGGACGAGGACGAGATCGGGCGCGCAGGCGCGGATCACCCGGGCCAGCGCCTCGGTGTCGTCCCGCATCGACCGGACGTTGTGGCTCAGGACGCGGATGACGGCGGAACCATCGGGTTCTGTGCGGGAGTTGGGCAGCAGCATGACGATCAACATACGCCGCGGTCGGCTGCGGGCCCTCCTTTGGATCGGACCGGCTCAGGGAGCGGTGTCTGGTGCTGGGGGGCACCTCCCACGCCCTTCAGGCAGTGGGTGGGCATCGCAAGGCGCAGGAGGGCGGCGGGGGTGGAGCCCTGCCGACCGACGACGACGCGGCTGGGGTCCCACCTGCTCGAAGAGCTTGGGGGAGCGGTGCCAGACCCCGCGAGCCCGGCATGATCCAGACGAGGGACCCCAGGCGCCGGTACGGCGGCGCCCACCGGTCCCGGCCGGACGGGGACGGTGGGCGCGCTCGGGGTGCGACCGGCACTACATGATCGGGTCGGGCTCCCGGGCGAGGTCCGCCGCGCCCACCAGACCGGCCTTGTTGCCGAGCTGGGCGGCGAGGACGTCGGCGACCGGGCGCCAGTTGCCGCCGACCAGCCAGCGCTTGTAGGACTTGCGGATCGGCTCCAGGACCAGCTCGCCCTCGTCGGAGAGGCCGCCGCCGACGATGAACGCGGACGGGTCGAACAGCGAGGCCAGATCGGCCAGGCCGGCGCCCACCCAGCGGGCCAGTTCGCGGTAGGAGTCGACGGCCACCGGGCAGCCCTGGCGGGCGGCCATGGAGATGTGCTTGCCCTCGATGCCCTCGGGGGTGCCGTCACCGAGGGCGAGCAGCACCTCCGCGCTCTCGGGGGCGGCGTTGGCGCGCTGCTTGGCGTACCTCACCAGGGCGCGCCCCGAGGCGTACTGCTCCCAGCAGCCCTGCGAGCCGCAGCCGCACAGCAGACCGTCCGGGACCATCCGGATGTGGCCGAACTCGGCGGCCACGCCGAAGTGGCCGCGGCGCAGCTTGTTGCCGATGACGATGCCGCCGCCGAGGCCGGTGCCGAGCGTGATGCAGATGACGTTGCGGTGGCCCTTGCCGGCGCCGAACTTGTACTCGCCCCAGGCCGCGGCGTTGGCGTCGTTCTCCACGACGACCGGCAGGGCGACGCGCGCCTCGACCTCCTCCTTGAGCGGCTCGTTGCGCCAGTCGATGTTGGGCGCGAAGTAGACTGTGGAGCGCTGCCGGTTGACGTATCCGGCGGCGCCGATGCCCACGCCGACGATCTCGTGCCCCGCGCGTGCGCCCTCGACCGCAGAGGCGATGGCGTCCACGATGGCCTCGGGCGTAGTGGGGGTCGGCACCTTGAAGGTCGAGAGGATGTTGCCTTCCTCGTCGACCACGCCGGCCGCGATCTTCGTGCCGCCGATGTCGACGCCGATGGTGAGTCCCATGAGTCCCTCAGTTCCGGTCGAGCCCCGCTACGGCCAACCGTACCCGAGGCCCTGCCGTCGGATTCGCGTCGTCCGGACGGTCGGTCCAGGTCGTCCGGCCGGTCAGTCCAAGTCGATGCGCTCGCCGCCGCCGGTGCCCTCACCGGGGTCGCGGCGGTCGTCGGGGCGGGTGTCCGGGTCGTCGAGTTCGCCCCGCGGGGACTCGCCCGTGCGGGACGACGTCCAGCGGCGCTCCTGGGCCTCGACGGCCGAGCGGTACGCGGCGAGGAGTTCGCCGCCGGCCGCCGCCAGGTGCTCGAAGACCTCGGGGTTGCGCTCGACGACCGGCTCGACGGCCGCCTTGGCCTGCTGGACCATCTGCCGCACCACCTGCTCGGCCGCGGGTCCGGCGAGCGCGCCGAACAGCGGCGCCTGGATCGACGACAGCTTGTCGGCGACGGTGTCGACGAACTTGCGCAGCTCCTCGGCGGCCGATCCCGGCGGCGGGCCGTACCGCGCTCGGCGGCGGGCCTGCTCCGCCGCGAGGTCCTCGGCGCAGGCCGTGGACCAGGCGTCGGCGTCCGTGACGCGCCGCTCCCCCGGGTCCCCGGCTTCGCTCGAACGGGGGGTGTCCCCGCGGCCGCCGGGCTCCTCCTGAGCGGCGTCGTCCCGAGCGGCGTCGGACGGTGGGCGCTCTTCGCTCATGGCGGACTCCTGACTACGGTTCGTCCCTACGACGTTACCCGAACGGGGGTACGCGGTTCATCTCTCGCGGGGCCACAGCGCGGGGTCCGGAGCGAACCGGATCCGCAGCTCGCCGTCGCGCAGGGCGGCCCCGCCGACGGTGCACCGGCGCAGCGCCGAGGGCAGCGGCACGACACGGCGGAACGGCCCGGCGGTGACCGCGAGTTCGTCGCCGAGCCGGATGAGGTCCAGCTCCTCGCGTATGGCGCCGGGCAGCGGGATGTGCCACACGAGGACCCCGTCCTCGGCGAGCCGGTCGGTCACGGGCCACTCGACCGGGGCGGCCGCCGGGTGCACGCCGGGCACGGCGAGGGCGGCGAGATCGTCCAGACCGCGCGGGTCCCGGCCCAGGTGCGGAGCCGGGTGGACGGTGTAGGTCTCCCGCCACTCGTCGAGGGTCTTGCGCTGCTGTGCGACGGGGGCGGCCAGCCAGGAGTCCGCGGCGGTCTCCGGCAGGACCCGGCCCGCGACGAGGCACTCCACGGCCAGTCCACGCAACGCCAGGCCCAGGGCGGCGCTCCGGACGGCGTCGGCGCCGGCCGGTCCGGGTTCGGCGACCAGGCGTACGCGGGTGCCGGGGTCGGCGACGACCGCCGCCACGGCGGCCAGCTCGACGTCCCAGCGTGCCGCCGTCTCGTACAGCCACTCGGCCGGCATCGGGACGCCGGCGAGCCGGCCGAGCACGGGCCGCAGGGCGCGGGCCGCCTGCCGCTCGGGCGGGAGCAGCCGGCGCAGATAGCGGCGCAGCTCCTCGGGCAGCGCGAGCAGGGCGAGCGCCTGCGGCGCCGGGGGCAGGTCGACGACCAGCAATTCGAACCGCTCCGACAGGGCCGCGTCGCGCAGCGCGCGCAGCAGGGCGAGCTCCTCGGCTCCCGGCAGCGGGGTGACCTCCTCGGTGTCCAGGCGGGAGGCCCCGAGGAGGTCGAGCACAGTACCCGCGCGGTCCTGGAACGCGGCGAGGTCGGCCCGGAAGCCGGCCGCCGCGTCGGGGCGCCAGGCGGTCAGCCTCGGCGCGACGCACACCGGCTCCGCACCGGTCGGCACCCCGAGCGCCGCGCCGAGGGCGTCCGTGCGGTCGGCGCTGAGCACAAGGGTCTCGACGCCGTCACGGGCGGCGGTCAGTGCGGTGGCGGCGGAGACGGTCGTACGGCCGCTGCCGCCCGGGCCCGTGATCAGGAGGGTGCGCATGACGTTGAACGGTAGCTGGCTTTGACGGCTCGGTCGCCCACGGACGCTTTCGGCCGGTGTCGGCGGCGCGCCCTCCGGCTCCCTCCGGCCGGCGCCTGGGGACGCGTGTCCCGGGTGGGCCCTCGCCGTCGGCCCGGGACCGCCCGCGGGCCGCGCGGGCCCTACTTCTCGCCCGACTCCACGCGCTTCTTCAGACCCGCGAGGGCGCGGTCGATGATGACCTTCTCGGCCTTGCGCTTGATCATGCCGAGCATGGGGATCTTGACGTCGACGGTGAGGCGGTAGGTCACCTCGGTGGCGTACACGCCCGCGGGCTTGAGGACGTAGGAGCCGTCCAGGGAGCGCAGCATCTGGGACTTCACCAGGGTCCAGGAGACCTCGTGGTCGCCGGTCCAGGTGTACGCGAGGGTCTGGTCGTCCTTGATGGCGCCCGCGTCCATGACGAGGCGGACCTGATGGGCGCGGCCCTGGTCGTCGGTCTTGAGGACCTCGGCCTCCTTCACCTCACCGGTCCAGTCGGGGTAGCGGGCGAAGTCGGCGATCACCCCCATGACGTCGGCCGGTGGCGCCTCGATCGTGATGCTCGAGCTGGTGTGTTCCGCCATCGCCGTGGCTCCTCCAGATGCGGGCCGGTAGTGCGGCCGGGTGAGGCCGGTGGTGCGCTCCTCGTGCGCACGTGTGTGCAGCGTGAAGGCTACCGCGCGCCCGGCCGCCGGACTCCACCCCCACCTGGGCGATCGGCCGGAATGGTCACCATTCGAGCACCCAGGGCCGGCCGCTCCCGGCGAAGTGCCCCACGTTCACGCATTCGGTCGCGCCGATCCGCATCCGCCGGACCAGCGGCTGGTGGACGTGGCCGAAGAGGGCGTACCGGGGCCGGGTGCGACGGATGACCTCCAGCAGGGCGCGGCTGCCCCGCTCGAAGCGGCGCGCGACGGTGTCGTAGACGAGTTCCGGCACCTCGGGCGGGATGTGCGTGCACAGCACGTCGACCTCGCCGACCGCCTCGATCTTGGCCGCGTACTCCTCGTCGCCGATCTCGAACGGGGTGCGCATGGGGGTGCGCAGGCCGCCGCCGACGAAGCCGAAGACACGCCCGCCGATCTCCACCCGCTGCCCGTCGAGCACGGTGGTGCCCTCGCGGGCGTACTCCTGCCACAGGGCAGGCATGTCGACGTTGCCGTAGGTGGCGTACGTCGGAGTGGGGAACGCGGCGAAGAGCTCCGCGTACTGCTTGCGCACCGCCTGCTCCATCACCGTGGCCCGGTCGCCGTCGATGCCCGCCCACAGCCGGGCGCCGAACTCGCGCGCCTCGGCGAAGCGGCGGGCGGTGCGCAGCTCGACGATGCGGTCGGCGTTCTCCACGCCGAACAGGTCGGGGAAGATCCCGCGCGAATGGTCGGCGTAGTCGAGGAAGAGGATCAGGTCACCGAGGCACACCAGGGCGTCGGCGCCCTCTCCGGCTCGGGCCAGGTCGCGCGCGTTGCCGTGCACGTCGCTGACCACATGGATGCGCCTTCTGCCGTGACGGGCCGATGTGGGTGCCATGACGATCAAGCGTAGGCGGGCGTGGCATACGTGAACAGTGGCGGCCGGAAACGGCGTTACTGGCCGGTCATTCAGCGGGTCGACTACTGTGCGCAGGGGAACGTCGATCCGTGTGACGCAGCGAACATCTCGCCGGGTCCCCCTGTCGAAGAACCATACCGGCGGGTAACGTCCGGGCCGTCCAGTCGTTTCTGGATTTCAACAACGTCGTGGCGCCGGCGCCCTATGAGGAGCAGCAGTCTTGCGCGAGTTCAGCCTTCCGGCTCTGTACGAGGTCCCTGCGGACGGGAATCTGACCGACATCGTCCGCAGAAACGCCGCGCAGCATCCCGACGTCGCCGTCATCGCGCGCAAGGTCGACGGCGCCTGGCAGGACGTCACGGCACGGGCCTTCCTCGCCGAGGTGCACGCCGCCGCCAAAGGCCTGATCGCCTCCGGCATCCAGCCCGGCGACCGGGTGGGCCTCATGTCCCGTACGCGCTACGAGTGGACGCTGCTGGACTTCGCGATCTGGAGCGCCGGCGCGATCACCGTGCCGGTGTACGAGACCAGTTCACCGGAGCAGGTGCGGTGGATCCTCGGCGACTCCGGCGCGACCGCCTGCGTCGTGGAACTGGACCAGCACGCCGCCGCCGTCGACGCGGTGCGCGACACGCTGCCGGCGCTGAAGAACGTCTGGCAGATCGAGGCCGGCGGGGTCGAGGAGCTCGGCCGGGCCGGCCGGGACATCAGCGACGCTGCGGTGGAGGAGCGCGGCTCGCTGGCGAAGGCCGACGACCCGGCGACCATCGTGTACACCAGCGGCACCACCGGCCGGCCCAAGGGCTGTGTGCTCACCCACCGCGCCTTCTTCGCCGAGTGCGGCAACGTCGTGGAGCGGCTGCGTCCGCTGTTCCGCACCGGCGAGTGCTCGGTGCTGCTCTTCCTGCCGCTGGCGCACGTCTTCGGCCGGCTGGTCCAGGTCGCCCCGATGATGGCGCCGATCAGGCTGGGCTGCGTCCCGGACATCAAGAACCTCACCGACGAACTGGCCGCGTTCCGCCCCACGCTGATCCTCGGTGTCCCGCGCGTCTTCGAGAAGGTCTACAACGGGGCGCGCGCCAAGGCGCAGGCGGACGGCAAGGGCCGGATCTTCGACAAGGCGGCCGACACTGCGATCGCCTACAGCAAGGAGCAGGACAGCCCCTCGGGCCCCTCGCTCGGGCTGCGGATCAAGCACAAGGTGTTCGACAAGCTGGTCTACGGCAAGCTGCGCGCTGTGCTCGGCGGGCGCGGCGAGTACGCCATCTCCGGCGGCGCCCCGCTCGGCGAGCGCCTCGGCCACTTCTACCGCGGTATCGGCTTCACGGTCCTGGAGGGCTACGGCCTGACCGAGTCCTGCGCGGCGACCGCCTTCAACCCCTGGGACCGGCAGAAGATCGGCACGGTCGGCCAGCCGCTGCCCGGCTCGGTGATCCGCATCGCGGACGACGGGGAGGTGCTGCTGCACGGCGAGCACCTGTTCAAGGAGTACTGGAACAACCCCGGCGCGACCCGGGAGGCGCTGGCCGACGGCTGGTTCCACACCGGTGACATCGGCACGCTCGACGAGGACGGCTACCTCAGGATCACCGGCCGCAAGAAGGAGATCATCGTCACCGCGGGCGGCAAGAACGTCGCCCCGGCCGTGATCGAGGACCGCATCCGGGCGCACGCGCTGGTCGCGGAGTGCATGGTGGTGGGCGACGGGCGGCCGTTCGTGGGCGCGCTGGTCACCCTCGACGAGGACTTCCTGCACCGCTGGTGCGCCGAGCACGGCAAGCCGGCAAACTCCACCGCGGCGTCGCTGCGTGACGACCCGGACCTGAACGCGGCGATCCAGGCGGCGGTCGACGACGGCAACGCGGCGGTGTCGAAGGCGGAGTCGGTGCGGAAGTTCCGCATCCTGTCCTCCCAGCTCACGGAGGAGTCGGGGCACCTCACCCCGTCGCTGAAGCTCAAGCGGAACGTGGTGGCGCAGGACTACGCGGAGGAGATCGAGGCGCTCTACGCCAAGTAGCGCGCCGCTCCGCTACATCAGCTCCTGGAGCCGCTGGGCCAGCAGGTCCCAGCGCCACTTCTCCTCGACCCAGGCCCTCCCCCGCTCCCCCATGCGGCGGCGCAGTGCGGCGTCCCCCAGGAGCGTGACGACGCGGTCGGCGGCCTCCTCGGGGGAGCCACCGCGCACGACCCAGCCGGTCTCGCCGTCGAGCACCGCGTCGGGCGCGCCGCCGGAGTCCCCGGCGACCACGGGCAGTCCGGTCGCGGACGCCTCCAGGTAGACGATGCCGAGCCCCTCGACGTCGAGTCCGCCGCGCCGGGTGCGGCAGGGCATGGCGAAGACGTCACCGGCGCCGTAGTGCGCGGGCAGCTCGGCCCAGGGCACCGCGCCCGTGAAGCGCACGGAGCCGGACACGCCGGTCCGCTCCGCCAGGTCGCGCAGCTCCTTCTCGTACGGCCCACCGCCGACGATCAGCAGCACGGCGTCCGGCTCGGCGGCCAGGATCCGGGGCATGGCCAGGATCAGCGTGTCCTGCCCCTTGCGCCTGACCAGCCGCGAGACGCACACGACCACCGGCCGGTCGGTGAGCCCGAGCCGGGCCCGCACCTCGTCACCGCCCGAGCCGGGGTGGAAGGTCTTCTCGTCGACGCCCGGCGGCACTCGCACCATCCGTCCGGCCGCCTCGGGCGTCAGCGCGGCGGCGATCCGGGAGCGGGTGTACTCGCCGAGGTAGGTGATCGTGTCCGTCGACTCCCCGATGCGGCGCAGGAGTCCTCGGGCGGCGGGCAGCCGCGCCCACCCCGCCTCGTGCCCGTGGGTGGTGGCCACCAGCCGCTCGGCGCCCGCCCTCCTCAGGGCCGGCGCCATCAGCCCGAGCGGCGCCGCCGCCCCGAACCACACCGCGGTGCAGCCGTGTTCGCGGAGCAGCCCGACCGCGCGCCGGGTCGCGCCCGGCGTCGGCAGCAGCATCGTCGTGCGGTCCCGCACGACGGTGAAGGGCTGCTCCGCGTCGAACGCGGCCGTCGCCTCGACGCCCTCCCGGCCCCGCTTCCAGGTGGAGGCGTAGACGACCAGCCGCTCGGGGTCCAGACGCAGCGCCATGTTGTGCAAAAACGCCTGGATCCCACCCGGCCGGGGCGGAAAGTCGTTGGTCACGATGAGGGTCTTGCGCACAACCGCCGACCCTACCGAACCGGGTCGGGCCCGGATACGGCCGGCCGAATGGCCCGCGCACCGCCGGCCGGGAGATCATGTGCCCTCGACGGAAACTCCACGGACGCAATGGGCAGGGGCTGCAATGGGCGGGACGGGGACGAGGCACGGCCTGGCGTGGGTCCTGGCGTCCTGGGGCGTTACCCGCGCGGCGCTGCTGCTCTTCACGCTCAAGGTGCTGGTCTCCCCGGGCCCGGTCGACGTCACCGTCGACGTGTCCGTGACCTACCAGAACTGGTACGAGGTCCTGCGGCACGGCAGCTTCCCGGTCGACGACGTCACCTGGCAGTACCCGCCCGCCGCCGCGCTGGCGATCCTCTCCCCCGCCGTCCTGCCCTTCCTCGACTACGCCACGGCCTTCTACGTCCTGGCCCTGCTGGCCGACCTGGCGGTGCTGTGCCTGCTGCTGTGCGCCGGCCGGCGCCCCGGCCGGCCGCTGCGCGGCGCCTGGGTCTGGACGGCGGGGGCGCCCCTGCTCGGCCCGGTCCTGTACGCCCGCTACGACGTGATGGTGACCGCGGTGGCCGTGGCCGCGCTGCTGGCGGGCGCCCGGCACCCGCGCGCGGCAGGGGCGCTGGCCGGCTTCGGGGCGATGCTGAAGGTGTGGCCGGTCCTGCTGCTGCCGGGCCTGCTGGGCACGGCCCGGCGCCGTGCGTGGACGGCCGCGGCGGTGACTGCGGCGGCGCTCGCCTCGCTGCTGGCGCTCACCATGCCCGGCTCCCTGTCGTTCCTGACCGCCCAGCGCGACCGGGGGACGGAGGTGGAGTCGCTGGGCGCGCTCGCCCTCCACGTGGCCCGGCAGTTCGGCTGGAGCGGGCGAGTGCAGTTCAACTACGGCTCGATGGAGTTCGTCGGCCCGTACGTCGGCGTGGTGAGCACCGCCTCCCTGGTACTGACCGGAGCCGCCTTCGGCTGGCTGCTGCTGTGGCGGCTGCGGGCCCGCCGCTTCGTCCCGCACACGCTCGCGGAGGCCGCGTTCACGGCCGTACTGCTCTTCACGACGACCAGCCGGGTCATCAGCCCGCAGTATCTGGTGTGGCTGGTCGGGACGGCCGCCGTCTGCCTGTGCTTCCGGGACAGCGGCATGCGGCTGCCGACCGGGCTGGTGCTGGTGGCGACCTTCGTGACGTTCCTGGAGTTCCCGGTCTTCTTCGCGGACGTCGTCGCGAGCGACCTCCTCGGCGTCACCCTCCTGTTCCTGCGCAACGGCCTGCTGGTGGCCGCCTGCGCGACCGCGTGCCGCGTCCTGTGGCGCTCCACGGTCACCGGTCCGCCTCCGGTATCTCTGCCCGCTCAGGCCGCCCGTCGCACCGCGCGGCTCGATCAGCCCAGTTGACCTCTCAGGTACGCGCGCCACTGTTCGGTGAACCGTTCCAGGGTGGTGCCGAGAACCTCGCGCAGGGCGTCCTCGACGGCGCCCGCGCGTGAGTCGTGCGCGCCCACGGAGCGGTAGAAGTCGTCGAGGCGCTGCTCGCCCCAGTGGTCGGCGATCATGCGGCAGGCCATCCAGCCGCTCTCGTAGGCCCGGGCGAGCCGGGCCGGGCCGCCGGCGAAGCCGAAGTCCGCGTCGGACGGCAGGGCGGCGGGGACGTCCCCGTCGGCCACGGCGCGCCGCAGTTCGGGCGCGGCCTCGTCCGGGGTGCGGCCGGTGCCGCGGTAGCCGACCCAGTCCGCGTAGCCCTCGGAGAGCCACAGCGGTGTGGCGGCGTTGGTGTGGGCGCGGGTGGCGACGTGGGTCGTCTCGTGCGTGAGGACGACCTGTTTGCCGAGTGACCCGAGCATGCCGTAGGCGGCGGGATTGACGATGATGCGGTCCGCGGGCGTCCGGCCCGCGCCCCCGGTCTCGCCCGTGGTGACGGCGGCGATCCCTCGGTAGTTGGAGGCGGGCGAGCCGAGCAGTCCGGCCATGCCCTCCAGGGTCTTGGGGACCAGCAGGACGACCCGCCGGCTCCAGTCCGTGCCCCACGCGTCCGACACCGCGGGTATCGCGCGGTCGGCCAGATCGGCGTAGCCGCGCAGGACCGCGTCGCCGTGCCCGACACCGAGCACGAGGCCGCGCCGCCCGTGGACCACCGAGACCGTGCCCTGGTCCCACAGTTGCTCGGCGGACTTCTTCTCCGGCCGGTCGGAGTCGACGTACCACTTCCCGTCGGCGCCGGTGGACAGGGTCAGCGTGCGGCCGGCGGTGACGGGCGCCTTGTCGTAACCGGTGACCCGGTACCGCAGTTCGGCGTGCGCGACCGCGGTGTCGCCGCTGCGGCGCAGGCTCTTCAGCCGGTAGGACCAGGCCGTCAGCGGGACGGCCCACAAGTTCGCGTACGGGGCCCGGGTCCCGGTGGCGGCGTACGCCGCCGGGTCGTGGTCGAGGACCGCCGCCGCACGCCGGTCGAGCACCCGCTGCACCTCGGCCTTCGCGGTGTCGGCCGCGGACGGCCCGCCGCACGCCGTCAGGGACGCGAGCAGCAGGCACACCGCCATGACCGAGGAATTCGACGCCCGCCTACGACCAGCCATTTCCCGATCGTACGGCGGCACCGGGGCGTCCGTCAGACCCTCGTGACCGACGAGATCGGCATCATGTTCACCGGGTCGTAGCGCACCGGCGCGCCCGGATGGGGCGCGTGGATCACCCGGCCGTTGCCCGCGTACATCGCGACATGGCCGGCGTCGGAGCGGTAGACGATCAGGTCACCCGACCGGGCCTGCGACAACGGGATCCGCCGGCCGGCGTTGCGCTGCTCCTGCGAGGTGCGCGGCAGATGCACTCCGGCCTGCGCGTACGACCACTGCATCAGGCCCGAACAGTCGAAGCCGGTGGGCCCGTTGGCGCCCCAGACGTAGGGGCGGCCGAGGGCGGAGCGGGCGGCGGCGAGGGCGGCGGCCGCGCGGGCGGAGGCGGCCGGACCGGCGTCGAGGCCGGCTAGGAGGTCCTCGCGGCCGGAGCGTGAGGCCCGGTCGTAGGCCTCGCGCTCGGACGGGGGCAGGGAGCCGAGGACTTGCCGGGCCCTGGCGAGCTTCTGCTCGACCGTCCGCTTGTGGACCGCGACCGCCTTGCGGGTCTTGTCCAGTTCGGCGAGGGCGCGGGTGGCCTCGGCACGGTCCTGGGAGAGTTCGCGCAGCGCCCGCCGCAGGTCCTTCAGTTCGCCGGCCTGGTGCGCGGTGATCCGGTCCAGCGTGGCGGCCTTGTCGAGGTACTCGTCCGGGTCGCGGGAGAACAGCAGGGCGATCGACGGGTCGAAGCCGGAGCGGTACTGGGCTCCGGCCAGCGAACCCAGCGACTCCCTGAGGTCGTTGACGCGCTGCTGCCGTCGGGCGATGCGGTCCTGGAAGTCGCGTACCCGGGTGCGCAGGAGGTCGGCGCGCTCGCCGGCCTTGTCGAAGGCCTCGGTCGCCTTCTCGGCCTCCTGGTAGAGGCGGTCGACGTCGGACCGGGCGTCGCCGTGCGGAGCGGCGACGGCCGAGGTGGCCGGTACGGCGCCGAGGGCGGCGGTCGCGGCGGACAGAACGCAGAACGCGACGCCCGCGCCCCGGTCGAACCCGGACGGTGCTGGGCGGCGATGAGACCCCACGGGAAGCCGTACTCCCTCCACTGGCGGACACTGAGCGCTTCCCCGGGCCGGGGCGCCGAGCGCCCGGGCCCGGGGGAAACGCGCCAGACATTGACGCCCTCGCCTGCGTCAACGCAGACGATTCCGGTCTGCACCGCTCCGCGGCGCTCCCTCGGGTTCCTGCTTCACCGACCCCTGCCGCCCCTGAGGGTGGTCTGACAAGGTCTCCACAGGCTTCACTTCCCGCCCGTCCGGCGGTAGGTCCGCCAACTGCGTCGTCGGACAGCGCGACCCTAGCAGCGCCGCTGCGGCCCCCTGGGCCGCCAGTGCGGGCACCGAACGCGGGCGCCCCGCCTCTGACGCAGGTCATCGGCGGGGCGCGGGGTCACCGTGGGGTGCCGCGATTCGCCCGTTCGGGCGAGTACGAGGCGTACTCCCGGGAGGCGTCAGATACGGACGCCGAACTGGAAGGGCATGTTGTTGATCGACTCGTAGCGCACGACGGTGCCGGTACGCGGGGCGTGCAGCACCTGGCCGTTGCCCGCGTAGAGGCCGACGTGGTGCAGGTCGCCGTAGAAGATGACCAGGTCGCCGACCTGGAGCTGGCTCTGCGAGTAGATCCGGGTGCCCGCGTTGGCCTGCGCCTGGGAGGTGCGCGGGATGCCGACACCGGCCTGGGCGTACGCCCAGGAGGTCAGACCCGAGCAGTCGAAGGAGGACGGACCGGTGGCGCCGTAGACGTAGGGCGAACCTATCTTGCTCTGGGCGGCGGAGAACGCGGCGCCGGCCCGGCCGGAGGCGGGGGCGGAGTTGCCCAGCTGCACGCGGTCGGCGGAGGCCCGGCTGGCCCTCTCCTGCTCGGCGGCGAGCGCGGCCTTCTCGGCGGCGGTGAGGCTGTTCAGGAGCCGCTGCGCCTCGGCGAGCTTGCCCTGGACTTCCTTCTTCTTGTTGCCCAGCTCGGTGCGGGTGGCGGCGAGGTCCTTGAGCTTCGAGGAGGCTTCGGACCGCTCCTGGGCGAGCTCGCGCTGCTTGTCCTGGATCTTCTTCAGCGCCTCGACCTGCTGGCCGCTCAACTGGTCGAGCGTGGAAGCCTTGTCGAGGTAGTCGTCCGGGTCGGAGGACAGGAAGAGCTGGAGCGAGGGGTCGATCCCGCCGGTGCGGTACTGGCCGGCGGCCATCGAACCGAGGCCGTCGCGCAGCTTGTTGAGCTCCTGCTGGCCGCGGGCGACGTTGTCCTGGATCGTGGAGATCTCCTTCTGGAGCTTCTCCTGCTTCTCCTTGGCCCCGTTGTACTTCTCGGTGGCCTGCTCCGCCTGCTCGTAGAGCTCGTCGACCTTGGACTTGACCTCGTCCTTGCTCGGCTTCGCGCTCGGGGCGGCGTTGGCGGCCTGCGCGCTGATGGCTACGGCCGCTGCCGCCGCGGTGGTGAGCACGGTCACGCGCGCACGGCTGGGTTGCTTGGGTCGACGGTGGGACGCCACGGAAGCGAGCTCCTTCTTCTGAGTGATCACCCGCTCGGAGGTTCGAAGCCCGACCCTAGTGACCTCATCGTGATGAATTCAAATCCCAGGGCGGAAAATCCCACCAGTCGCTCCATTCTTTGCCCATAACTCACCAGCAGTGAGGGGCGGTTGACCCTGCGTCGCGTGACGCTTCCGGCCAAATCGGGAATGCTGCCCGTATGTTGTGCTTGAGGCTTACGTAGCCCTACGTCCGGTTTCAGCCGCGCGAGAGCCGCTTCAGCAGCACCGCCGAGGCCACCGGCCGCGCCCCCGCCTTCGCGATCCCGTCGGCGACCTCGCGGTCGGTCGATGCGACGATCACCGGCCGGCCGGGCGGCTCGGCCCGCACCAGCTGACGGATCAGCTCGTCCGCCGTGACCCCCGGCTTGGAGAACAGCACCCGCACACCGCGCGGCGGCGCGAGGAGCACCGGCGCGACCAGCTCGGCCCCGTCGAAGACACAGGTGACCTCGGCGCCGGTCTGCGCGGCGAGCTGCGAGAGCTGTCCCAGCAGCCTCAGCCGCTGCTTCTCCAGCGGCATCTGCGGATAGCCGGTCTTGGTGACGTTGTAGCCGTCGACGACCAGATGCGCCTGCGGCAGCGCGAGCAACTGGTCGAGGATCGCCGGGTCGTGCTCGGACAGCGCGCGGGCGGCGATGTCCTTGGGAGTCATCCGGCCCGGCTCGACCGCGTCCACGGTCTCCGCCGGCCGCACCGACACCGGCGGCAGCGCCAGCTCCCGGCGCAGCCCCTGGGCCGCGTCGAGGACGGTGTCCAGCAGCAGCCGCACCCGCATGTCCTCCACGCTGCGCCCCTCGCGGGCCGCCCTGCGGGCCGCCTCCAGCGCGGCCTCCGCCTCCCCCAGCCGCGCCTTGAGCCGCCGGGCCTCGCTCTCGGCGGCCGACACCTGCGCCTGCCCCTCGGCCCGCGCGGCCTCGAGCTCGCCCCGCGCCTTGCGCAGCGCGGCCTCACCGCGCCTGACGTCGCTGTGCGCGGCCCGCAGCTTGCGGTGCAGCGACTCGGTTTCCTTCCGGGCGCTGTCCAGCTCGGCCCGCAGCCGCTCGGTGTCGGCCCGGGTCTGCTCGCGGGCCGCCGCAAGCTCGGCGCGCAGCCGCTCCAGTTCGGCCCGGCTCTCCTCGTCGGCGCGCTCGGCGTCCGCCCGCTGGGCCTCCTCGCCCGCGGCGGCGACCAGCTTCACCCAGCCCGGCGGGCGCAGCACGTAGGCCGCGGCCGCCACGTCGAGCGGATCCGCGGCCGGGGGCGGCGAGCCGGAGTCGAGGGCGTCCGACAGCTCCGGCTGGGCCTCTTTGAACTTGTCCCCGATGCGCTGGCGGAACAGCGGATCGGTCTCCAGCGCGGCCGCCATCGCGTTGCCCGCGAACTTCGCCCGGCGGCTGGGCGTGAACCGGGCGTACTGCCGCAGCTGCGCGGGCAGCTCGCCGAACGTCAGCGCCCCGAAGGAGTCGGAGACGATCTGGACGACCCGGCGGCGCACTCCGTCGGGCAGCGGACGGTCGAGCACCTCGGCGGCGCCGTCGCCCGGCCCCCCGCCTTGTGTCTCCACCATCCGTCACCCCAATGCCTCAATGCCGTGCGGCCCCTGCGGGGGTCACCTGTGCGGGCGCGCTCCGCTCAGGAGCCGGCGCCCGGCCTGTCCACGAGTTCAACCTGGTCCACGGCGTTGCACCAGCGGCAACGCACCGACTCGATCGTCTCACTGACCACCTCGCGCTCCTCGACCTGCGGCTCTCCTGCCAGGTCGAGGTGGACGTACTCGACGACCTTCGACGAGCGGGTCACGTCGAAACGGGTGAGGTTGCCGCACAGGGTGCAGCGCCACCGTGTCGTGGCGGTCGGCAGGGGAACCGTCATCGTGACTGTTCGCTTCCTTCTGTGTCCGTGACGCGCCAGCTTCCCTGGGCGTGTGGCACGTAACCCTACGGCCTGGCGGGGACTCGGCGCCGGTCCGTCCACGGCGGCGAGGCGGTCTGTGCGGTTGCGTCCTGTTACGCCATGCTCTGTGCACATGATCGGCAACAGGTACACGGTGGCCGCCCGGGCGATCGGGGCGGCCAGGGCGGTACGGAGCATGCAGGCGCCGGTGACGTGCGCCCTGATCGTCCTGTGCTGCCTGATCTTCGTGACCGGCCCGGCATCGGGCCTCAACCCCTCGTACGGCACGGGGGACGCGCTGCTGCTCGCCCAGCGGGCCTACTTCCGGCGGTGGGGCGTGATCCCCGCCGATCTGTTCACCGGCTCACCGCGGGCCGCCCTCACCCCCGCGACGGCCCTGTTCGTGCACGGCAGCTGGGTGCACCTGCTCGGCAACATGCTCTTCCTCTACGTCTTCGGGGCGATGGCCGAGGAGCGCATGGGCCGCGTCCGGTTCACGCTGTTCTACATCGGCTGCGGCTACCTGGCCCTGGTGGGCTACGCGGCCGCCAACGCCGCCTCCGGGCAGAGCCTGGTGGGGGCCTCGGGCGCGATCTCGGCGGTCCTCGGCGCGTTTCTCTATCTGTTCCCCAGCGCCCGGGTGACCAGTCTCTTCCCGTTCCTGTTCTTCCTGCCGCTGCGCTTTCCCGCGTGGGTGGTGCTGCCTTTCTGGGCGGCCCTCCAGTGGCTGGCCGCCGGGCGCGCCACCGAGGGACCGCAGGTCGCCTACCTGGCCCACGTGGTGGGCTTCGCCCTGGGCTTCGCCTGCGCGTGGGCGTGGTGCGGCCGGAAGACTAGAGTGAAGGCCGCCCCTGCTCCGGCCTCCGAGGGAGAGAACCAGCCGTGATCACCGCGATCGTCCTCATCAAGACCAGCGTGGACCGGATCCCCGAGATCGCCGAGCAGATCGCCTCGCTGGACTCGGTCAGCGAGGTCTTCTCCGTCACCGGCACGTACGACCTGATCGCCATGGTCCGGGTACGGCAGCACGAGGACCTGGCGGAGGTCATCCCGGGGCGGATCAGCAAGATCCCGGGCGTCGAGGCGACGGACACGCACGTGGCCTTCCGCACGTACTCGCAGCACGACCTGGAGGCGGCGTTCGCCATCGGGCTGGACTCCTGACCGCCACGGACGCCTGACCGCCCCAGGCTCCTGAGCGGGCGGATCAGACCGCGGGCACGCAGCGGCCGTCCTCCGTGCGGTACGTCCACTTCGCGCCGTCCCTGACCAGTTCCCGCACCGCCGCCACGAAGCGGTCCACGTGCTCGTCGGGCGTACCCGCGCCGAAGCTCACGCGGATGGCGTTGAGGGACTTCTCGCCCGGGGCGGCCTCGGGCGCGCCGCACTCGCCCTGGCTCTGCGGATCGCCGCCCAGCAGGGTGCGGACCAGGGGGTGGGCGCAGAAGAGGCCGTCGCGGACGCCGATGCCGTACTCGGCGGAGAGGGCGGCGGCGAAGTGGGAGCTGTTCCAGCCCGCCACGACGAAGGAGATCACGCCGACCCGCGGGGCGTCGTCGCCGAACAGGGAGAGGACCCTGACCTCGGGCACCTCGGCGAGACCCGCCCGCACCTTGCGGATCAGGTGCCGCTCGCGCGCGACGAGGTCGTCGAAGCCGGCCTCGGTCAGCGCCGTGCAGGCCGCGGCGACGGCGTAGGCGCCGATGACGTTCGGGGAGCCGGCCTCGTGGCGGGCGGCCGACTCGTGCCACCGCACGTCCACGGATCCGTCGGCGCGCCGCGCCACCGTGCGGCTCGCGCCGCCGCCCGCGAGGTACGGCTCGGCCTCGCGCAGCCAGTCGGCGCGGCCGGCGAGGACGCCGGAGCCGAAGGGGGCGTACAGCTTGTGGCCGGAGAAGGCGACCCAGTCGACGTCGAGGTCGCGGACGGACACCGGGTGGTGCGGGGCGAGCTGGGCGGCGTCCAGGACGATCCGGGCGCCGTGCGCGTGGGCGGCGGCGGCCAGCTCCCGTACCGGCCACAGCTCACCGGTGACGTTGGAGGCGCCGGTGACGCACACCAGCGCCGGGCCGTGGGGGTCGCGGTCGGCGAGGGCCCGCTCCAGGGTGGCCACGGCCCGCTCCGGTGTGCGCGGGGCGTCGAGGTAGGTCACCTGCGCGTCCCGCCACGGAAGCAGCGAGGCGTGGTGCTCGGTCTCGAAGACGAAGACCTGGCAGTCCGCGGGCAGCACGCGGGCGAGCAGGTTGAGGGAGTCGGTGGTGGACCGGGTGAAGACCACCTGGTCCTCCGTACGGCAGTCGAGGAACTCCGCGACCGTCTTCCGGGCGTTCTCGAACAGATCGGTGGAGAGCTGGGAGAGGTAGCCGGCGCCGCGGTGGACGCTGCCGTAGTACGGCGCGTACGCCGCCACGTCGTCCCAGACGCGCTGGAGGGCGGGCGCGCTGGCCGCGTAGTCGAGCGCCGCGTAGGTGACCTCCCCGCCGGTGACGAGCGGAACGGTGACGTCCCGTCCCAGAACGGGCAGCGGGGCACAGACGGACTGGTCGGCGGCGACGGTGGAGACGGACATGGGTGAACTCCCGTGAAAGCAGGCGGAATCACCACGCGAGCGGACATGGCTCGAGCGTGGGGAAGGGTGAGGGGGAAAGCGCGGTGGCGGGGCTCTGCGGCCTCTGGGGCGACAGGCCCTAGCGCATTCGCTTGCTCACGGAAGGCTCCCTCGTAGACCAGGACCCCTGGGCTGTGTCCACTCGGAGGAGTGCGAGGGGTCCGCGCTTGCCGTAGGCCTCGCTGCCTACGGCCTGGTCTTCACCCGGGGCACCCCGCCACGGACGGAGGGTTGCCGGACAGCCGGCCGGGGCCACATGGCTGTCACTCATGACCTGGTTCAGCATCCTGCCACACGATCTTCCACGCGCAAGGCGCAGTCCGGATCGTGGGCTGCGCCCTGCGACGGGAGGTTCGGGTCTCAGGCGTTGCTGGCGGCCACCCAGCGCTCCAGCGTGCGCTTGGCGGACCCGGAGTCGATCGACTCCGCCGCACGGTCCATACCGGCCCGGATCTGTTCGGCCAGGGTGCCCGGACCCGGCCGCAGGGCCACCAGCGCCGCCGCGGAGTTCAGCAGGACGGCGTCCCGCACGGGCCCCTTCTCGCCGTCCAGCAGGCGCCGGGCCACCTCGGCGTTGTACGAGGCGTCCCCGCCCCGCAGCGCCTCCACGGGCACGAACTCGATACCGACGTCCCGCGGGTCGAAGCGCTCCTGGGTCACCTTGCCGTCCCGCACGATCCAGACCTGGGAGGTGGCGGTCGTGGTGAGCTCGTCCAGGCCGTCGTCACCCCGGAAGACCAGGGAGGAGTGGCCGCGCTCGGCGAAGACGCCGGCGACGACCGGTGCCATGCGCGGGTCCGCGACACCGACGGCCTGGGCCCGCACCCTGGCCGGGTTGGTCAGCGGGCCGAGCACGTTGAACACGGTGCGGATGGCCAACTGGCCGCGCGCGGCGCCCGCGTGGCGCAGCGCCGGATGGAACTTGATCGCGAAGCAGAAGGTGATTCCGGCCTCCTGCGCCACCTCGGCCACCCGCCGCGGCGTCAGTTCCAGATTGACGCCGAGCTTCTCCAGTACGTCGGAGGCCCCGGAGGCGGAGGACGCGGCCCGGTTGCCGTGCTTGACGACACTGGCGCCCGTGCCGGCCACGACGATCGAGGACATGGTGGAGATGTTCACGGTCTTCGCGCCGTCGCCGCCCGTGCCGACGATGTCGACGGTCGCGCCGGGCACCTCGATCACATTGGCGTGCTCGTACATGGTGCGGACCAGGCCCATGATCTCCTCGACCGTCTCGCCCTTGGCCCGCAGGGCCACCACGAACCCGGCGATCTGCGCGTCGGTCGCCTCGCCGCGCATGATCAGGTCCATCGCCCACGCGGTCTCGTCGGCGGTGAGGTCCCGGCCGTCCAGCAGGCCGTTCAGCAGGGCGGGCCAGGAGCGGCCCGCCGCGGTGTCGCCTCCAGCGGGGATCACAGCGTTCATATGCCGCTCCTGGGTCGGTGTCCCGTACTGCGGGACGCGAGTCTCGAACAGGTCCACCCTATCCAGCCCCGGGCACGGCGAAGGGCCCCGTCCGGAGATCGGACGGGGCCCTTCGACCGTGGCGTGGCGACGCTCAGCGGTCAGTGATCAGTGGTGGCCGTGGCCGCTCGTGATCTCCCTGTACTCCTCGACGGTCGGCTTCGGGATCTGGTTGTCCTCGCCGTAGTACGCGCTGCTGAGCTTGGCGCGCAGCTTCTGCGAGCCCTTGATCTTGCGCTCGACGCCGTGCTCGTCGACCGCCGGGCCGATCTCGACCGGCTCGTACTGGTCGTGCGCCGTGAGCGTGTAGAGCTGCTCCTGGCTGAGCGGCTCGTGCACCTCGATGAACTCACCGTGCGGCAGGCGCTTGATGATGCCGGTCTCGCGACCGTGCAGCACCTTCTCCTTGTCGCGGCGCTGGAGGCCGAGGCAGATCCGCTTGGTGACGACGAACGCGATGATCGGTCCGACGAAGAAGCCGATCCGGACGAACCAGGTGACCGCGTTGATCGACAGGTGGAAGTGCGTGGCCCACAGGTCGTTGCCGCCGCCGACCAGCGTGATCATGTACATCGTGATCCAGGCGACACCGAACGCCGTACGCGTCGGGGCGTTGCGCGGGCGGTCCAGGATGTGGTGCTCGCGCTTGTCGCCGGTGATCCAGGACTCGATGAACGGGTAGGCCGCGATCGCCGCCAGGACCAAACCGAAGATGACCAGCGGGATGAACACGCCCAGGACGAGCGTGTGGCCCCAGAAGTTGACCTCCCAGCCCGGCATGAAGCGGACCAGACCCTCGGCGAAGCCCATGTACCAGTCTGGCTGGGCGCCGGTGGACACCTGGTCGGGACGGTACGGGCCGATCACCCAGATCGCGTTGATCTCCACGATCGCCGCGATGACCGCGAGGACACCGAAGACCAGGAAGAAGAAGCCGCCGGCCTTGGCCATGTACACCGGCAGCAGCGGCATGCCCACGACGTTCTTGTTGCTCTTGCCGGGGCCCGCGAACTGCGTGTGCTTGTGGTAGAAGACCAGGATCAGGTGGGCGACCACCAGGCCGAGCATGATGCCCGGCAGCAGCAGGATGTGGATCGAGTAGAACCGCGCCACGAAGTCGTGACCGGGGAACTCGCCGCCGAAGAGGAAGTACGAGATGTACGTGCCGACGATCGGCATGGACAGGATCGCACCCTCGGTGAAGCGGACACCGGTGCCGGAGAGCAGGTCGTCCGGGAGCGAGTAACCGGTGAAGCCGGTGAACATGCCCAGGACGAACAGCAGGAAGCCGAACAGCCAGTTGATCTCACGCGGCTTGCGGAACGCGCCGGTGAAGAACACGCGCATCATGTGCACGAACATGCCGGCGAGGAAGATCAACGCGGCCCAGTGGTGGATCTGCCGGATGAGCAGACCACCGCGCACCTCGAAGGAGATGTGCATGGTCGAGTTGAAGGCCTCGCTCACCAGCTGACCCTGCAGCGGGACGTACGAGCCGTTGTACACCACCTCGTTCATCGAGGGGTGGAAGAACAGCGTCAGGTACACACCCGTGAGGATGATGATGATGAAGCTGTACAAGCACACTTCGCCCAACATGAAAGACCAGTGGTCGGGGAAGATCTTGCGCATGTTGGCCTTGGCCAGGGAGTAGATCCCGAGCCGGCCGTCGGCCCAGTCGGCGAGCCTCTCGCCGGCCGGTGCCTGCCCGCGAGAGCGGGACTCGTTGGCTGCTGATGTACTCATCCGCGCTCCCAGAATGCAGGACCGACGGGCTCCTCGAAGTCGCCGAGCGCCTGGAGGTAACCCTCACTGTCCACGCCGATGCGCAACTGCGGCAGGGCGTGGCCGGCGGGGCCGAAGATCACTCGGGCACCGTCGGAGAGGTCGAAGGTGGACTGGTGGCACGGGCACAGCGCGTGGTGCGTCTGCTGCTCGTACAGGGAGATCGGGCAACCCACGTGGGTGCAGATCTTCGAGAAGGCGACGATGCCCTCGTGTCCCCAGTCGAGTTCGCGCTTGTCCTTGATGTCGGCCGGCTCGAGCCGGATGATCATCAGGGCCGCCTTGGCGATCTCGTTCTGGAAGTCGTGGTCCGTATCCTTCAGGCCGTCGGGCATCGCGAAGGTGAGCGAGCCGACCGAGACGTCCTCGGGACGCAGCGGCAGGTTGGTGTTCATGTTGACGAGGCGCTTGCCCTTGGCCCACAGCGTGTGGCGCAGGCTGGTCCCGGGCAGCGGGCCCAGGTCGCGCAGCAGCATGACGCCGGACAGCGGCACCAGCGTGAGCGCGCCGAGCATCGTGTTGCGGATCAGCTTGCGACGGCCGATCGCCGACTCCTTGGCACCCTGCTTGAAGTCCGCGTGGACCTTCGCACGGACCTCGGGGGACGCCTCGATCGGGTGACGCTCGTCGGCGACCTCGACGTCGGACATCAGGGTGCGGGCCCAGTGGACCGCGCCCGCGCCGATCGCGAACAGCGCCACGCCCAGCGTCAGGCCGAGCGCGAAGTTCAGCGCGTTGATGTGCCCGAGCGGGAAGACGAAGATCGACTTGTCGTGCGGGATCGTCACGTACGAGGCGATGAAGCCGATGGTGGCCAGCATCGACACCGTGAACATCAGGGCGACGCTGCGCTCGGACCGCCTGGCCGCCCGCTCGTCGATGTCCTGGATCCGGTGCTCGTGGGGCGGCAGTCCCGGGTCGGCGAACGGGGTCCGCTCGTCCGCCACGGAGACCGCGCCGCGCCCGTGCTCGTGGGCTGCCTGCTCTGCGGGCAGGTTCTCTTCAGGAATGTCTTGGCTACTCATGACTTCTTGGCCTTTGCGGTCCGAGCGGCGACCCAGACGGCGACCGCGACAAGGGCACCCAGTCCGAAGATCCAGGCGAACAGACCCTCGGTGACCGGTCCGAGGCCACCCAGGTTCATACCGCCCGGGGTCGTGGTCTCGTCACCGTTGACCGCGTCGAGGTAGGCGATGATGTCCTTCTTGTTCTTCGCCGTCAGCGTGGTGTCGGGGAAGGAAGGCATGTTCTGCGGGCCGGTCTGCATGGCCTCGTAGATGTGCTTGTTGCTCACACCCGTGAGGTCCGGGGCGTACTTGCCGTGTGTCAGCGCACCGCCCTTGCCGGTGAAGTTGTGGCACTGGGCGCAGTTGGTGCGGAACAGCTCACCGCCCTTGGCGACATCCGCGCCCTCGGGGCTGTACTGGTTCTTCGTCGGCACGGTCGGACCGGCACCCAGGGACGCGATGTACGCGGCGAGCTGGTCGATCTCGGCCTGGTTGTAGATGACCTTCTTGCGCGGGACCTGTGCGCCCGGCTGCTGGGCCGGCATACGGCCGGTGCCCACCTGGAAGTCGACCGCCGCGGCGCCCACGCCCACCAGGCTGGGACCGTCAGTGGTGCCCTGCCCACCGGTGCCGTGGCAGCTGGCACAGCCGACCAGGTAGAGCTTCCTGCCCTCCTCGATGGTGAGGGACTGGGCGGTGTCCTCGGCCTTCGCCTTGCTCGCGGGCGCGAACGCGGTGTACAGCCCCCCAGTGGCCGCCAGCGCGAAAAGTAGGACGACGACCGCCGCCAGCGGATGGCGTCGTCGTGCGGAGAGCTTTTTCACGGATTACCCCGGTGTCAGGATCTTCTGCGTCGATGCTTTGCGGACTTGAATCGGTTCGTCGGCTACTTGATCAGGTAGATCGTGGCGAAGAGTCCGATCCAGACGACATCGACGAAGTGCCAGTAGTAGGACACGACGATGGCCGCGGTCGCCTGCTCGTGGGTGAACCTCCGGGCCGCGTAGGTGCGGCCGAGGACCAGCAGGAAGGCGATGAGACCGCCCGTCACGTGCAGCCCGTGGAAGCCGGTGGTCAGGTAGAACACCGAGCCGTACGGGTCGGAGGACAGCGAGATGCCGTCCTTCTTCACCAGCTCGGTGTACTCGAAGATCTGACCGCCGATGAAGATCGCACCCATGATGAAGGTGACGATGAACCAGCCCCGGAGCTTCTTCACGTCACCGCGCTCGGCGGCGAAGACGCCGAGCTGGCAGGTGAGTGAGGAGAGCACCAGGATCGTGGTGTTCACCGACGAGAAGGGGACGTTGAGAGCGCCCGCCATCTCCTTCCAGTGCGCCGGACCCGTCACCGATCGCAGGGTGAAGTACATCGCGAAGAGGGCCGCGAAGAACATCAGCTCGGAACTCAGCCAGATGATGGTTCCGACGCTGGTGAGGTTCGGTCGGTTGACCGACGGGTGCGCGTGCCCGGTTTCTACTGTCGTTGCTGTCGCCACGCCGACATTATGTCGGTCGCTTATCCCGCCCTCACCCCGGGGGGTGCCGTTCGGAGTGTCCCGAGGGTGTGCCCTGCCCGAACGGCCCGTCGAAGGGCTGTTCCAACCGCTGTCTACCAGGAGTTGAAGGGGGTAGCATCCGCGCCATCGGTACCCGGAAGTTCCCGACAGTTCCCGACGGGGTTTTCCCGACCAACGACGCGGAGGAACAATGCAGGCGACCGCCACGGTGCTGGTCTACAGCGACGACGCCAACACCCGGGAGCAGGTGCGGCTGGCCTGCGGCCGCCGGCCGGCTCCGGACGCCCCCGTGGTGGAGTTCCTGGAGTGCGCCACGCCCGCCGCGGTCCTCAAGGAGCTGGACCGGGGCGGCATCGACGTCTGTGTCCTGGACGGCGAGGCCGTGCCCATGGGTGGCATGGGGATGTGCCGGCAGATCAAGGACGAGGTCTTCAACTGCCCTCCGGTGCTGCTGCTCATCGGGCGCCCGCAGGACGCGTGGCTGGCCACGTGGAGCCGGGCGGACGCGGCGGTCACGCTTCCGGTGGAGCCGGTGGAGTTCGCCGCCGCTCTGGCGTCCCTGCTGCGCAGGAAGGCGCTCAGCGGCGTCTGAGGCCCTTGGGTGGGGCCCGGCGGACGGCCCCGCGTCCCTTTGCGGCTGCGGGCCGTCCGTGACCTGCTCTCACACGCTCTGCGGGGTCAGCCGCGCCTTGTTCGTCTGCGCCCCGGCGCCGCCGGCGTCGGAGGCGATGGCGCTGCCCTGGATCCACTTCTGCCAGGGCATGTTCCAGTCGCCGAAACCGTTGTCGAAGAGCTCCATGTTGTCGCCGGCCGAGTTGACGACCTGGACCAGGTCACCCTCGTGGATGGTGTCGAAGAACCAGGAGGCGTTGTCGGTGCTCATGCCGGTGCAGCCGTGGCTGACGTTGGCCGCTCCCTGGGAGCCGACGGACCACGGGGCGGCGTGGACGTACTCGCCGCTCCAGGTGACGCGGGTGGCGTAGTACACGGGCAGGTCGTACGAGTCGCTGGAGCCCGCGGCGATACCGACGGTGGAGCTCTTCATCCGTACGAAGTACTCCTTGGCCAGGACGACCTTGATCCCGTTGCGGGTCTCGAAGCCGGGCTTGCCGGTGGTGATGGGGATCTCCTTGATCTTCTCGTCGTTCTTGTAGACGGTCAACAGGTGCTTGGCCGCGTCCGTGACCGCCACCATGCGGTCACCCGTGGTGATCTTCAGCGGCTTGGCCGCGCCGCCCCGCAGCTTGTCGCTGACCTTGATGTTCTCCAGGTTGCTGTGCGCCTCGACGGTGGCGTGGGCGGGCCAGTAGTCCTGCGGGCGGTAGTGGAGTTTCTTGTCGTTCACCCAGTACCAGGAGCCCTGCACGGCGGGCTTGGAGTCCACCCTGAGGGCGCGCTCGACGATGGCCCGCTGGGCCTTGTCCTTGATGGGCTGGTCGAGCTCGGCCGTGATGGGCTGGCCGACGCCGTAGGTGCCCGCCTCCGGCCCGAACGTGACGTTCAGGCGCTGCTGGCCCGTGGGCTTCTCCGTGTCGAACGTGAGGACCTTGCGACCGGGCTTTCCGTCCTCGTCCTCGGTGCTCACCCGGACCGTGTAGTGGGCGCCGGCGGCGAGCGGTGAGGTGCTGTGCCAGCGGCTGCCGTCGGCGGCCAGTTCGCCGGAGACCCGGCGCCCCGTGGCGTCCATGGCCGTGACGTCCGTGATCCGCCCGTCCGCGCCCTGAGCGGTGACTTCCAGGGGCTTGTCCGGGTCGGCCTTCTTCCCGGCGTCCGTGGGGCCGCTGAAGGAGATCTCGTCCGCCGCGTCGTACGGGTAGGCGGCCAGCGGATTGCCGTCCGAACTGCAGGCGGTGGCACTCGCGCCGAGGGCGGCGACCAGCAGGGCAGCTCCCGCTCCGCGGGAAATCACAGTGGTGCTCATGGCCCCACGCTAGGGAGCTTCGTCACCTCCGGCGCGGTGAATCACCCGTCCGAGGGAATCAGTGGGCCAAAAGAGGGAGTCCGGGCTCTCCAGGTGGAGAGTCCGGACTCCCTGGTGTTCAGCGACGCTCGGCGCGGGTCACTGGGTGCGGTTCTCGCCGCGGTAGTACTCGAAGACCCAGCCCCATACGGAGATCATGATGATGGGCGCCGCAAAGTACACGAGCCACCAGCCGACCGCGATACCGAGGAAGGCCAGCGCGCCACCGATGCCGAGGCCGAGCGGCTGCCAGCTGTGCGGGCTGAAGAAGCCCAGCTCACCGGCGTCGTCCGCGACATCGGCCTCCTTGTTGTCCTGGGCGCCCACGTCGACCCGCCGGGCCGTGAAGCCCAGGTAGAAGCCGATCATGATGGACAGGCCGAAGGCCATGAAGAGCGCCGTCGCGCCGACCGCTTCCTTCGACCACACGCCGTAGACGATGGCCGTGATGAGCAGGAAGACGCTCAGCCACATGAACATCTTGCCCTGGATCTTCACTTGCCGGCCTCCTTGCCGCCAGCGAGGGCCTTCTCACCGTGACCGGCGTTCTCGAGCTGGTCGAGGGCGGCGATCTCGGGGTGGTGCAGGTCGAATGCCGGGGATTCGCTGCGGATCCGCGGCAGGGTGAGGAAGTTGTGCCGCGGCGGCGGGCAGGAGGTCGCCCACTCCAGGGAGCGGCCGTAGCCCCACGGGTCGTCGACGCCGACCGGCTTGCCGTACTTGGCCGTCTTCCAGATGTTGTAGAAGAACGGCAGGATCGACAGGCCGAGCAGGAACGAGAAGATCGTCGACAGCGTGTTCAGCGCGGTGAAGCCGTCGGCCGCCAGGTAGTCGGCGTACCGGCGCGGCATGCCCTCCACGCCCAGCCAGTGCTGGACCAGGAAGGTGCCGTGGAAGCCGATGAACAGCAGCCAGAAGGTGATCTTGCCGAGGCGCTCGTCGAGCATCTTGCCGGTGAACTTCGGCCACCAGAAGTGGAACCCGGCGAACATCGCGAACACCACGGTGCCGAAGACGACGTAGTGGAAGTGCGCCACCACGAAGTACGAGTCCGAGATGTGGAAGTCCAGCGGCGGCGCGGCCAGGATCACACCGGTCAGACCACCGAAGACGAAGGTGATCAGGAAGCCGGTCGACCACAGCATCGGCGTCTCGAAGGAGAGGCTGCCCTTCCACATGGTGCCGAGCCAGTTGAAGAACTTCACACCGGTCGGGACCGCGATCAGGAAGGTCATGAAGGAGAAGAACGGCAGCAGCACGCCACCGGTGACGTACATGTGGTGCGCCCACACCGTCACCGACAGACCGGCGATGGCGATCGTCGCGCCGATCAGGCCCATGTAGCCGAACATCGGCTTACGGGAGAAGACCGGGATGATCTCACTGACGATGCCGAAGAACGGCAGCGCGATGATGTACACCTCGGGGTGCCCGAAGAACCAGAACAGGTGCTGCCACAGCAGCGCACCACCGTTGGCCGAGTCGAAGATCTGGGCGCCGAACTTGCGGTCGGCCTCCAGCGCGAGCAGCGCCGCCGCCAGGACCGGGAAGGCCAGCAGGACCAGCACCGCGGTCAGCAGCACGTTCCAGGTGAAGATCGGCATGCGGAACATGGTCATGCCCGGCGCGCGCATGCAGACGATCGTGGTGATGAAGTTGACCGAGCCGAGGATGGTACCGAAGCCGGACAGGGCCAGACCCATGATCCACAGGTCGCCGCCGATGCCCGGCGAGTGCACCGCGTCGGACAGCGGGGCGTAGGCGAACCAGCCGAAGTCGGCGGCACCCTGCGGAGTGAGGAAACCGCCCACCGCGATCAGCGAGCCGAACAGGTACAGCCAGTAGGCGAACATGTTCAGTCGCGGGAAGGCCACGTCCGGGGCGCCGATCTGCAGCGGCATGATCCAGTTCGTGAAGCCCGCGAACAGCGGCGTCGCGAACATCAGCAGCATGATCGTGCCGTGCATCGTGAACGCCTGGTTGAACTGCTCGTTCGACATGAGCTGCAGGCCCGGGCGGGCCAGCTCGGCGCGCATGAGGAGCGCCATCACGCCGCCGATGCAGAAGAACGCGAACGACGTGACCAGATACAGCGTCCCGATCGTCTTGTGGTCGGTGGTGGTCAGCCACTTCACCGCGAGATTGCCCGGTTGCCTGCGCCGGACCGGCAGCTCGCTCTCGTAAGAGTCCTCAGCTGCCGCGGCACCCTGAGGTTCGTTGAGGATGCTCACAGCTTGTTCGTCTCCCGGTTCTTCTCGTGGCTCGTCTGCGCGATGCCTGCGGGAACGTAACCGGTCTGCCCCTTCTTGGCGAGGTCCTTGAGGTGCTGCTCGTAGCGCTCGGGCGAGACGACCTTCACGTTGAACAGCATCCGGGAGTGGTCCTGGCCGCAGAGCTCGGCGCACTTGCCCCGGAAGGTGCCCTCCATGGTGGGGGTCACCTGGAAGGAGTTGGTGTGGCCGGGGATGACGTCCTGCTTCATCAGGAACGGCAGCACCCAGAACGAGTGGATGACGTCGCGCGAGGTGAGGACGAAGCGGACGGTCTTGCCCTTGGGCAGCCACATGGTCGGACCGGGGTTGCCGTTCTGCGGGTTCCGCGTCCCCGGAATGCCGTAGTCGTAGACGCCGCCGGCGTTCGCCGGGAAGTCCGCCTTGAACCGGTCCGGAATCGCGTTCAGGTTCTTGTCGGTCTTCGCGTCGCCCGAGGAACCGGCGACGGGCTCGATGTAGTTGAAGGCCCAGCTCCACTGGTAGCCGACGACGTTCACCGTGACGTCCGGCTTCTTGGAGATGTCCAGGAGCTTGGACTCGTCACGGGCCGTGAAGTAGAAGAGCACCGAGACGATGACAAGGGGGACCACCGTGTACAACGCCTCGATGGGCATGTTGTACCGGGTCTGCGGAGGAACCTCTACCTTGGTGCGGCTGCGCCGGTGGAAGAAAGCACTCCACAGGATCAGACCCCACACCAGGCAGCCGACGGCGAGCGCGGCCGCCCAGGACCCCTGCCACAGCGAGAGGATCCGGGGAGCCTCTTCCGTGGTCGGGGTGGGCATACCCAGCCGGGGAAAGTCCTTGTATGTGCAACCGGTTGCGGTCGCCAGGACCAGGCCCGCAGTCAGTGCCTGCAGCAGCTTCCGCCGCATCGGGCGCCGCGGCGAGCGGTCGGAGCCGTTGGGACTCACGTAGCGCCTTCCCGAGAGTCTCGCCCGCGCTGTTCGGCTGCGGCCTTCTCGCTGGTCGGTCGCGGCCCTGCGTCGGGCAGGGGTTTGGATGTTTATGCGGACCAAACCCTACTGGACGCCTTCCGGCGGGTCGCGGGGAGGGTGCCGTACGCGCCGCGGGTCAGCCCGAAGGGGTGGGATACCCCTGCGCGGGCCGGTTTGTGAGGGGGTTCGGGGCGCCCGATGAGGCGTGTATGCGCCCTTTGTCATGACTGCCGGTGCCTTGTGATCTCCCCTGCCCGCGCGGCGGAGCCGCACATCGGCGCTGTCCCGTGTCCCCGCGGAACGCTTAGCGTTGGCGTGTGGCCTACTTCGACGCTGCTTCCAGTGCTCCCCTTCATCCCGTCGCCCGGCAGGCTCTGCTGGCCGCCCTCGACGAGGGGTGGGCCGATCCCGCTCGTCTCTACCGGGAGGGGCGGCGGGCCCGGCTGCTGCTGGACGCGGCCCGGGAGGCGGTCGCGGAGGCGGTGGGGTGCCGCGCCGACGAGCTGACGTTCACCTCGTCCGGGACGCGGGCGGTGCACAGCGGGATCGCGGGCGCGCTGGCGGGCCGCCGCCGGGTCGGACGCCACCTGATCGTGTCAGAGGTCGAACACTCTTCGGTGCTCCACTCCGCCGAGGCGCACGAGGCGGACGGCGGGTCGGTCACGCGGGTGCCGGTCGACCGTCAGGGCACGGTGGCCGTGGCCTCGTACGAGGCGGCGCTGCGCGAGGACACCGCGCTGGCCTGTCTTCAGTCGGCCAACCACGAGGTGGGTACCGAGCAGCCGGTCGCCGAGGTGGCCGCGGTGTGCCGGGCGGCGGGCGTCCCGCTGCTGGTGGACGCGGCGCAGTCGCTGGCCTGGGGCCCGGCCGCCGGCGACTGGTCGCTGCTGACGGCGAGCGCCCACAAGTGGGGCGGGCCGTCCGGGACCGGGCTGCTCGTCGTGCGCAAGGGGGTGCGGTTCGCGCCGCGCGGGCCGGTGGACGAGCGGGAGTCGGGCCGGTCGGCCGGGTTCGAGAACATCCCGGCGATCGTGGCGGCGGCGGCCGCGCTGCGGGCGGTGCGGGCGGAGGCGGCCGAGGAGGCCGTACGGCTGAGGGAGTTGACGGAGCGCATCCGGACGCGGGTGCCGCGGCTGGTGCCGGATGTGGAGGTCGTGGGCGACCCGGTCCGCCGGCTGCCGGGCGTCGTCACCTTCTCCTGTCTCTATGTCGACGGGGAGACATTGCTGCACGAGCTGGATCGCGAGGGCTTCTCCGTCTCCTCCGGTTCGTCCTGCACCAGCAGCACGCTGACACCGAGCCATGTCCTGCGGGCGATGGGTGTGCTCAGCGAGGGCAATGTGCGGGTGTCGCTGCCGCCCGGGACGCCGGAGGAGGACGTCGAGCGGTTCCTGGCCGTCCTGCCGCGCGTGGTGGCGGGGGTGCGGGAGAAGCTCGGGGCACCGGCCGGGGCGCCGGCCGCCGGGCGGGAGGACGCGCTGGTCGTGGACGCCCTCGGCAGGCGCTGCCCGATCCCGGTGATCGAGCTGGCCAAGGTCTTCGGGGACGTACCGGTCGGCGGCACGGTCCGCGTCCTGTCCGACGACGAGGCGGCGCGGCTGGACATCCCGGCGTGGTGCGAGATGCGCGGGCAGGAGTACGTGGGCGAGGAGCCGGCGGACGAGGGTTCGGCCTACGTCGTCCGCCGGGTCTCCTAGGTTCCTTTGGGTCCCTTTGGGTTCCGGTAGGTTCCGCCGGATTCCGCCCGACGCTCCGTCAGGCGAGGTGGGCGCGGACCTCGCGGGCCGCGTCGTCGCCGTAGGCCTTGGTGAAGCGCTCCATGAAGTGGGCGCGGCGCAGCTGGTACTCCTGGGTGCCCACGGTCTCGATCACCAGGGTGGCCAGCATGCAGCCGACCTGGGCGGCGCGCTCCAGGGAGACGTCCCAGGCGAGGCCGGAGAGGAACCCGGCGCGGAAGGCGTCGCCGACGCCCGTCGGGTCGGCCTTGCGCTCCTCGTCCGGGCAGCCGACCTCGACCGGGTCCGCGCCGGCGCGCTCGATGCGTACGCCGCGCGAGCCGAGGGTGGTGACCCGGTGGCCGACGCGGGAGAGGATCTCGGCGTCGTCCCAGCCGGTCTTGGACTCGATGAGGCCCTTCTCGTACTCGTTGGAGAACAGGTACGTCGCCCCGTCCAGCAGTATCCGGATCTCGTCGCCGTTCATCCGGGCGATCTGCTGGGAGAAGTCGGCGGCGAAGGGGATGGCGCGCGAGCGGCACTCCTCGGTGTGCCGGAGCATCGCCTCCGGGTCGTCCGCGCCGATCAGGACCAGGTCGAGACCGCCGACGCGGTCGGCGACGGTCTTGAGCTCGATGAGGCGGGCCTCGCTCATCGCGCCCGTGTAGAAGGAGCCGATCTGGTTGTGGTCGGCGTCGGTGGTGCACACGAACCGGGCGGTGTGCAGGGTCTCGGAGATACGGACCGAGGAGGTGTCGACGCCGTGCCGGTCCAGCCAGGCCCGGTACTCGCCGAAGTCGGGTCCGGCGGCGCCCACCAGGACCGGCCTGGTACCGAGCTGCCCCATGCCGAAGGCGATGTTGGCGCCGACCCCGCCGCGCCGGACGTCCAGCTGGTCGACCAGGAAGGAGAGCGAGACCGTGTGCAGTTGATCCGCGACGAGCTGGTCGGCGAAGCGGCCGGGGAAGGTCATGAGGTGGTCGGTGGCGATGGAGCCGGTGACTGCGATGCGCACGGCGTGGATGCTCCTGGAGTCAGGGGATTGACAGTTCACGCTACCCGCTCCGGAGGTCGGTGCCCACGTCGCCGCTCGCCGGGCCGGGACCGCGTCCGGATATCGGCACCCGACCGGGTCGCCGTTCCACCGTCCGTGACCCGGCCGGCGTACGACCGGGACCCGACCGGCGTACGGAAGGGAACCGCGCGCTCCCCCGCCGCGTCCCATCGCTGTCCCCCACCCGGGGGGTGCGGGATACGACCCACCGGCCCACCGCGTTGTCGGGGGCCGGTCAGGGTCACGGGATCAGCACTTGTGCAGGCGAAGGAGCGATGCGGTGAACACCGAGCGACCCGACCACGACGACGAGTCCACGGGCGCCGCCGAGGAGGCCACGGACCGGGGGAAGACGTCGAGGCCGGAGGCCTCTGGGCCGGAGGCCCAGGCCGGGGCCGACTCCGGGGCCCGGTCCGAACCCAGGCCCGAGGCCCGGCCCGAGCCCAGGCCCGAGGCCCGGTCCGGCGGGTCCCAGCCGGAGCCCGAGGCAGGGCCCGAGGCCGGGGCCCGGCCCGGGTCCGAGCCCAAGGCCCAGCCGCAGCCCGAGGCCGAGGCCCGGTCCGGGTCCGACGCCAGGGACGAGGCCCGGTCCGGGTCCGACGCTGACTCCGGGGCCAAGTCCGGGCCCGAGGCCGGGGCGGGGTCCAAGCCCGAGGCCGGGGCCGGCTCGAGGTCCAGGGCCGAAGCCGGAGCCGAGTCCGAGATCGGGTCCGAGCCGGCGAGCGGGGTCGGGGACGAGGTCACGGAGGCACCGAAAGACACGAAGGAGGCCCATGGCCCGGAGGGCGCGATGGGCTCGGGGACCCCGGAAGTCCCCTGGGTCCCCAAACCCCCGCAAGTCCCTGATGTCCCCGACGTCACGGGGACCCCGGACGACGACCGCCGCTCCGGTGGGACGCGGGCTCGGGGGCGGTCGCCCGTGGTTATTGCCTCGGTTGCCGCTGCGGTGTTGCTGGTGGGTGGTGGTGGGGTGGTGCTCGCCGCGGATCCCGGTGGGCGTACGGAGGGGGCGGCGACGCCGGGCGGGCACGGCACGCCGCGGCCGCTGGTCCTCGACGGGTATTCCGCTCCAGGCACTGGCACTGGCACCGGCACAGGCACAGGCACAGGCACAGGCACCGGCACCGGCACCGGCACCGGTGACGGTGGTCCTAACGGAATCGCGCCCGGCGAACCCAACCCCTACGGCACGACCTACCGGGTCACCGGCCCGCTGCCCGAAGGGCCCGGCTCGGCGCCGGTGTACCGGGCGCGGGGCGAGGTCACCCGGGACGAGGTGGCCTCGCTCGCCGAGGCACTGGGCCTCGAAGGGACACCGGTGGCCGACGCCCGGGCGTGGCGGGTCGGGTCCGGGAAGGACGGTTCCGGGCCGGTCCTGCGCGTCGAGCGGACGGCGCCGGGGTCCTGGACGTTCAGCCGGTACGCGCCGGGCACCGACGACTGCAAGGGCGCGCTGTGCGGACACGACCCGGCGGCCCCGCCCGTCCACCCGGTGAGCGCGGCGGCGGCACTGAAGGCGGCGGCCCCGGTACTCAAGGCCCTGGGACAGGACGACGCCAAGGTGGACGCGGCCCAGACCATGGGCGACCAGCGGGTCGTCAACGCCGATCCGCGGGTCGGCGGACTGCCCACGTACGGCTGGACGACCGGCCTGAGCATCGGCCGCCAGAGCGAGGTGGTCGGCGGCAGCGGTCAGCTGAAGGCACCGGTGAAGGGCGACACCTACCCCGTCCTGAGCGCGCGCAAGACGCTGGGCCTGATGAACGCTGCCCCGCGGGCCGACCACCGCATGGGCATCGGCGGCTGCGCCAGTCCCGTACCGCACAAGGACCGTCTGGAGGCGCCGTGCGGAACGTCGGACACCGCCCCCGCCCCGGAGAACGCCGTCACGATCGGCAAGGCGGTCTTCGGTCTGGCCGCGCACTCCTCCGGGGGACAGCGGATGCTCGTCCCGTCCTGGCTGTTCGAGGTGCGGCCGCCGGCCGGGCAGGGCGCCGGTTCCACGGTGACGTATCCGGCCGTCGCCCCGCAGTACCTGACCGCGCCGGCGCCGCCGTCCGGGCAGTCGAGTCCGAAGCCGAGGGGCTCGCACGGCGCCCCGGTCACGCGTGACGTGAAGGTGACCGGCTACAGCACCGAGGGCGAGGAGCTGACCGTCCGCTTCGAGGGCGGGGTGTGCGCCGACTACCGGGCGTCGGCGCGGGAGAGCTCCGACCGGGTGACCGTCACGGTGACCGAGACCGCGTGGCCGGACACGGTCTGCATCATGATCGCCAAGGTGTTCCACCGCACCGTGCACCTGGACCGGCCGCTCGGCGACCGGAAGGTGGTCGGCACGGACGGGCGGGAGATCCCCCTGGAGCGGCCGGGGGCACGGCTTCCGGTGTCGCCGCTCGCCCGCTGAGGCCCGCGCGCACAGGAACACGACGGAAGGCGGCGGCCCCGTGGAGGGAGCCGCCGCCTTCCGTGTCCCACCGTGCCCGGATCAGCTGAAGGAGTCGCCGCAGGCGCAGGAACCGGTCGCGTTCGGATTGTCGATCGTGAAGCCCTGCTTCTCGATGGTGTCCACGAAGTCGATGGTGGCGCCGCCCAGGTAGGGGGCGCTCATGCGGTCGGTGACGACCTTGACCCCGCCGAAGTCCTTCTCCACGTCGCCGTCGAGGGAACGCTCGTCGAAGAAGAGCTGGTAGCGCAGGCCGGAGCAGCCGCCGGGCTGGACGGCGACGCGCAGGGCGAGATCGTCACGGCCTTCCTGGTCGAGCAGGGCCTTGACCTTGGACGCGGCGGCGTCGGTCAGGATGATGCCGTCGGTGACGGTGGTGGTCTCGTCCGATACGGACATCTACATCTCTCCCGGGTTGTACGGAGACTGCTTGCCGACGAGTGCAACCGGCAAGGCCGCGGAAACATTCCGGGCCGGGCGCGTGCTTTTTCTCTTCTCCAGGCTCGTCCACTTCATGCTCGCACACGGGTGGGAAAGCGGACAGCGGCCCGTGGGCGGGTCCCGGCCGGGGCGGGACCGGGTAACGACCGGCTTCTGTCCGGTGCCGGCGGGCCGGATGCCGGGATTCACGTCACATGGACACTATGACCATCGTCAAAGTGACATGAAGCAGCTATGATAAATAGCGTCAGTTCGACGAAAAGTAGAAAGGGTGCGTGTCGTGACCACCGCCCAGACCCAGGACCTCGACGTCCAGCCGACGCCGCTCGCCCTCCTGCTCCTCGGCCGCGAGGCCGACCCGAAGAGCGAGCGCGGCGTCGAGTGCCCCGGTGACCTGCCCGCCCCGTCCGACCCGGACCTGGTGGAGCGCGCCCGCGCGGCCAAGGAGAAGCTCGGAGACAAGGTCTTCGTGCTCGGCCACCACTACCAGCGCGACGAGGTCATCCAGTTCGCCGACGTCACGGGCGACTCCTTCAAGCTGGCCCGGGAGGCGGCCGCGCGCCCGGAGGCCGAGTACATCGTGTTCTGCGGTGTGCACTTCATGGCCGAGTCCGCGGACATCCTGACGTCCGACGAGCAGAAGGTGGTCCTGCCGGACCTGGCGGCCGGCTGCTCCATGGCCGACATGGCCACGGCCGAGCAGGTCGCCGAGTGCTGGGACGTGCTCACCGAGGCCGGGATCGCCGACCAGGTCGTCCCGGTCTCGTACATGAACTCCTCCGCCGACATCAAGGCCTTCACGGGCAAGCACGGCGGCACGATCTGCACGTCGTCGAACGCGAAGCGGGCGCTGGAGTGGGCCTTCCAGCAGGGCGAGAAGATCCTGTTCCTGCCCGACCAGCACCTGGGCCGGAACACGGCCGTACGGGACATGGGCATGTCGCTGGACGACTGCGTCGTCTACAACCCGCACAAGCCGAACGGCGGGCTGACCGCCGAGGAGCTGCGGGTGGCGAAGATGATCCTGTGGCGGGGCCACTGCTCGGTGCACGGCCGCTTCAGCCTGGACTCGGTGAACGACGTCCGGGAGCGGATGCCCGAGGTGAACGTGCTGGTGCACCCCGAGTGCAGGCACGAGGTCGTCGCCGCGGCGGACTACGTCGGGTCGACCGAGTACATCATCAAGAAGCTCGACGCCGCGCCGGCTGGCTCCAAGTGGGCCATCGGCACGGAGCTGAACCTGGTGCGCCGGCTGGCGAACCGTTACGCCTCCGAGGACAAGGAGATCGTCTTCCTCGACAAGACGGTCTGCTTCTGCTCCACGATGAACCGCATCGACCTGCCCCACCTGGTCTGGGCCCTGGAGTCCCTGGCCGAGGGCAACCTGGTCAACCGCATCCAGGTGGACAAGGAGACGGAAGGCCACGCCAAGCTCGCCCTGGAGCGGATGCTGGCGCTGCCGTAGCGGCTCCGGGTCCCGCACAGCGGTTCGTAGGGGAAAGGCCCGGTCCACGAGCGTGGACCGGGCCTTCCGCGTCTGCGCTGACCGCGCCGGTGTTGTCGCCGGTCGGCTTGGCCGTGATCGTGGCGGCGCGCCGACCGTCGATGCGGGTCATCGACACCGGCCCGTCGACCAGCTCGACGGTCGCGATGTCACCGAGCTTCACCGGGCCGAGCCGCAGGTTCTTCAGCTCGTCCAGGGTCGTCGCCGGCTTCGCCGACCGGATGACGACGTTCCGCTCGGTGTCGTCCAGCATCGCCTCGGCCGGGGTGATGCCCTTGACCGCCTGGGCGACGGCCATGCCGAGGGTCTGGTCGGTGAAGCCGGCCGCCGCCTTGTCGTTGGCCCGCACCGAGATCCGCGGCACGCTCTGCGAGAGGTCGCTGGTGACGTCGGTGACGTCGTGCAGCCCGGCGACCGCCGTGCGGACCTGGTCGGAGGCCCGGCGCAGCGCGTCGGCGGCGCCCGCCTTGACGACCGCCTTCAGGTCCTGGTCGCCGAAGCCAACCGGGCGGGGTGCGGCCGCGAAGGACGCTCACTGCGGCCTGGGACGCACCAGTCCGGACTCGTAGGCGATGACGACGAGCTGTGCCCGGTCGCGGGCGCCCAGCTTGGCCATGGCCCGGTTGACATGGGTCTTCACGGTCAGCGGGCTGACCTCCAGGCGTTCGGCGATCTCGTCGTTGGAGTATCCGCCGGCGACCTGGACGAGCACCTCGCGCTCCCGCACGGTCAGCGCGTCCAGCCGGGTGGGGCGGGCCTGGTCGCGGCCGTCGTCCGCCGCGTCGCCCTGCGCGAGGAAGCGGGCGATCAGGCCCTTGGTGGCCACCGGGGACAGCAGCGCCTCTCCCCGCGCCGCGACCCGGATGGCGCTCAGCAGCTCCTCGGGTTCGCTGCCCTTGCCGAGGAACCCGCAGGCGCCCGCGCGCAGCGACCGCACCACGTAGTCGTCCACCTCGAAGGTGGTCAGGATGACCACGTGCACATCGGCGAGGGAGGGGTCGGCGCTGATCATGCGGGTGGCCGCGAGGCCGTCGGTGCCGGGCATGCGGATGTCCATCAGCACCACGTCGGCCCGCTGCTCCTTGGCGAGTCGTACCGCCTCCGCGCCGTCGGACGCCTCCCCCACCACCTCCATGTCCGGCTCGGAGTCGACGAGCACCCGGAAGGCGCTGCGCAGCAGCGCCTGGTCGTCGGCGAGCAGGACACGGATCGTCATGCGGGGTCCCCCGGGGCGCGCGTGCGGGTCTCGACCGGCAGGATCGCATGGACGCGGAAGCCGCCGCCGTAGCGGGGGCCGGTGGTGAGGGCGCCGGCCAGGGCGGTGACCCGCTCGCGCATGCCCAGCAGCCCGTGTCCGCCGCCCGCCTGCGGTCCCACGGCCTCGCCGGCCCCGTCGTCCAGGACCGTGATCTCGATGTGCGGTCCGACGCGTACGACGCTGACCTCGGCCTTCGCCTGTGTGCCGGCGTGCTTCTGCACATTGGTGAGGGCTTCCTGGATGACCCGGAACGCGGCCAGGTCCACGGCGGCCGGCAGGGTGGTGCCGTGGTCGGCGCGGGCGACCTCGACGTGCAGTCCGGCGCTGCGGAAGGTGCCGGCGAGTTCGTCGAGGCGGTCCAGGCCGGGTGCCGGTTCCGTGGGGGCCTCCGGGTCGCCGGACTGCCGGAGGAGGCCCACGGTGGCGCGCAGTTCGTCGAGCGCGGAGCGGCTGGCCTCCCGAACGTGGCCGAGGGCCTCCTTGGCCTGGTCGGGCCGCTTGTCCATGACGTGGGCGGCCACCCCGGCCTGCACGTTGACCAGGGCGATGTGGTGGGCCACGACATCGTGCAGGTCGCGGGCGATGCGCAGGCGCTCCTCGGCGACGCGGCGGCGGGCCTCCTCCTCACGGGTGCGCTCGGCGCGCTCGGCGCGCTCCCTGATGGCGTGCACGAAGGCGCGGCGGCTGCGGACGGCGTCACCGCCGGCGGCGGCCATGCCGGTCCAGGCGAAGATCGCCAGGTTTTCCTGCGCGTACCAGGGCATCGGCCCGGCGAGCATGGCGGCGCCGGTCAGCACGGTCATGGTGGTCAGGCCCAGGCGCAGGGCGGTGGGGCGGTCGGTGGCGGCCGCGGCGGTGAAGAGGGCGACCACGGCGGACATGGCGACGGGGGCGCGGGGGTCCCCGGTGACGCACTCCACGACGGACACGGTGCCGGTGACGGCGAGGACGGTGCGGGGGGCGCGGCGGCGGAAGACGAGGGCGGCGGCGCCGAGGACCAAGAGGACCAGGCTGAGCAGATCGGGCCGGCGCACCCCCCAGCTGACGACGTGGTCGCCGCGCGGGCCCACGAAGGAGCCGACCACCATGCACACGAGGACGCCGACCGCGAGGGCCGCGTCCAGTGCGAAGGGGTGCGCCTTCAGCCGGCATCGGGCGCGGTCGAGGGTGGTCACGCCCGACTACGGTACGGGGTGGTCCGCCGCGGGGGGACGGCGGCGTCCCGCTCCGGTGCGGCCCCTGTCCGGGGGCTGCCGTGCTCCCCGGACAGGCCGTCCTTCCTCAACCGTGCCTCAGCGGGGCTCGCCCGGACCTCTCCCGGCCTCAACCGGGGATGAGGCCGTCGTCGCTCAGCAGGTCCCGGACCTCCTCCAGGGTGGCGTCCGCCGAGGGGAGGATCAGGTCGGACGGTTCCAGGGAGTCGTCCGGCACGGGCTCGCCCAGTTCGCGGACCCTGGTCAGCAGGGCCGCGAGGGTGCGGCGGAAGCCGGGTCCGTCGCCCTTGTCCATCTCGGCCAGGAGTTCGTCGTCCAGTTCGTTCAGGTCGGCGAGGTGGCCGTCGGCCAGCCTCACCTGTCCCTCTCCCATGATCCGTACGATCATGTCGTCCTCCTCGGCGTGGCCCCGGCTGTCGGTGACATGGCGTGCCTCGACGCGGCTCACTGCTTGTCGAAGCGGGGGGTGTCCTGCGGCTGCTGCTGGGGCCGGCCCTCGCCCGTGCCGCCTTCGATCGCCTGCCGGTCCGCGGAGGTGCCCCCAGCCAGCTCCGCCTTCATGCGCTGGAGCTCCAGCTCTACATCCGTACCACCCGAGAGCCGGTCCAGCTCGGTCTGGATGTCGTCCTTGGCGAGGCCGGAGGGGTCGTCCAGGGCGCCGGAGGCGAGCAGCTCGTCGATCGCGCCGGCCCGGGCCTGGAGCTGCGCGGTCTTGTCCTCGGCCCGCTGGATGGCCAGGCCGACGTCGCCCATCTCCTCGGAGATGCCGGAGAACGCCTCGCCGATCCGGGTCTGCGCCTGGGCCGCCGTGTAGGTCGCCTTGATGGTCTCCTTCTTCGTACGGAAGGCGTCGACCTTGGCCTGCAGGCGCTGGGCCGCCAGGGTGAGCTTCTCCTCCTCGCCCTGGAGCGTGGCGTGCTGCGTCTGAAGGTCCGTCACCTGCTGCTGCAGCGCGGCACGGCGGGAGAGTGCCTCGCGGGCCAGGTCCTCGCGGCCCAGCGCGAGCGCCTTGCGGCCCTGGTCCTCCAGCTTGCCGGACTGCTGCTGCAACTGGTTCAGCTGGAGCTCCAGACGCTTGCGGCTGGTCGCCACGTCCGCGACACCGCGCCGCACCTTCTGCAGCAGCTCCAACTGCTTCTGGTACGAGTAATCGAGGGTCTCGCGCGGGTCCTCGGCCCGGTCAAGGGCCTTGTTCGCCTTCGCGCGGAAGATCATCCCCATACGCTTCATAACACCGCTCATGGGCTTCGCGCGCCCCCTTCTGACGGACTCCAGCTCACAGCTCTGCGACAGAACCCACAGTACGGGCCCTGCGACCATTACCGCACTGTTCGGGAGCGGATACGGTCATCCCCGAGGACGACCGCGTCCGCCACCGCTCCGGCGCAGGGAGGAGGCGCCCCCCTGACCACCGGGCGACGGCGGTCGCGACGTCCCCGCTGTCCCCCTACAGACGATCGGTGTTGCCGGATCGTTCCCCGCGGGACTGGGGTCCATGCGGGTCAAGCCCTTACCCTTGGGTTTTGTGTTCCGTAGCCGTGCCAAGGATGAGAAGACCCCGGCCGCCGACAAGGCGCCGGTGAGCGTCTCCAAGCAGCCCCGCGACCCGCAGGCTCCGAAGGGCCGCCCCACGCCCAAGCGGAGTGAGGCGCGCTCCCAGCGCCGCAGCGTCGCCAACACGTCGATGACGCGCAAGGATGCCGCCAAGCGGCAGCGCGAGGAGCGCCGAGTCCAGTTGGAGCGGCAGCGCCAGGCGCTGGCGAGCGGCGACGAGCGCTATCTGCCGGCCCGCGACAAGGGCCCGGTGCGCCGGTTCGCGCGGGACTTCGTCGACTCGCGGTTCAACATCGCGGAGTTCTTCCTGCCGATGGCCGTGGTCATCCTGGTGCTGAGCATGATCCAGGTGCCCGCGCTGCAGAACATCGCGCTGCTGCTGTGGCTCGTGGTGATCGCCCTGATCGTGCTGGACTCGGCGGTCAGCGGCTTCCGGCTGAAGAAGCGCCTGAACGAGCGCTTCCCGGACCAGGGCAAGCGGGGCGCGGTCGCCTACGCCCTGATGCGCTCCCTCCAGATGCGCCGGCTCCGGCTGCCCAAGCCGCAGGTCAAGCGCGGGGAGCGGCCCTGAGCGCGACCGCTTTCTCCGGGGGTGCCGCGGACGCCTGGCTGAACAAACTGGGCGGGCTGCGTGACGTCGTACGACAGGAACTGGTGGCCCGGCAGCTCGACGAGCAGATAGCCGGGCGGTTCCCTGTCGGGCAGCGGCTGCGGGTGCTCGACGTGGGAATGGGCCAGGGCACCCAGGCGCTGCGGCTGGCCCGGGCCGGGCACCAGGTCACCGGTCTCGAACGGGACCAGACGATGATCTCCGTGGCCCGTGCCGCGCTGGCCGCCGAGCCGGAGGGCATCCGGGCGCGGATGCGGATCGTCGAGGGCGACGGCCAGGACACCGGGGTGCACTTCCTGCCGGGCAGTTTCGACGTGGTGCTGTGCCACGGCGTGCTGATGTACGTCGAGGAGCCGGACCCGCTGCTCGCGGGGCTGGCGCGGATGCTCGCGCCGGGCGGCCTGCTGTCGCTGCTGGTGCGCAACGGCGACGCGCTGGCGCTGCGCCCGGGACTGTCCGGCGAGTGGCCGACGACGCTGGCCGCGTTCGACACGACGGCGTACCGCAACCGGCTGGGTCTGGACGTGCGGGCGGACCGGCTCGCGCACCTGACGGCGACCCTCGCCGGGATCGGTGCGCCGCTGCGCACCTGGTACGGGGTGCGGGTCTTCACGGACACGGCGGCGGACGACGTGGAGCCGCCCGCCGACACCGAGACGCTGGAGACACTGCTGGCGGCCGAGGAACGGGCCGGCCGAACGGACCCCTACCGCGCGGTGGCGGCGCTACTGCACCTGTGCGGGGTACGCGGCTGACGATGCCGCACGCCGGCGGGGTGCACCGCCGACGACCGGCCGCACCCGTGCGGGGTACGCCTTCAGACGACCGGCCACACCTGTGCGGGGGCGCCGCTGGCCACACCCGTGGGGGTACGCGGCTGACGACCGGCCGCACCTGTGCAGGAGAGCGCCGCTGACCATCGGCTACAGCCGTGCGGGTGTGCCGCTGAAGACCGGCCGCACCATGCGGGGAATGCCCTGACCACCAGCCGCACCTGTCCAGAGTGCGCGGCTGACCACCCGCCTCCCCAAGCGAGCGCACCGCCGACAACCAGCCCCACCCACGCCGGATCCGCCCCTGCCCACCGGCCGCACCATGCGGGGAATGCCCTGACCACCAGCCGCACCTGTCCAGGGTGCGCGGCTGACCACCCGCCTCCCCATGCGAGCGCACCGCCGACAACCAGCCCCACCCACGCCGGATCCGCCGCCGACAACCGGCCGCCGCCGCTCGTTCGGGCGAGTACCGCAAGCCGGGGGCGGAGCGCGCGGTGAGACTCGGGGCATGGATGTCTCCCCCGCGCGTGCCCTCGCCCGTGCTCCGCGGCCGATCGTTCTGCTCGCCGCTCTCGTCTGCTGCGCCGGGCTGCTGTCCGGGTGCCACGACGTGGCCGATCCGCAGGCGACGGCCACCGGGTCGCAGGACGCGTCCGGTACGCCGGACCCCGCCGGCGCCCGTCGGCCGACGGCCGCGGCGAACGACCTGCAGAACGACTACATGCGGGTGATCAAGGAGGTACTGCCGTCGGTCGTGCAGATCCAGGCCGGCAACCAGCTGGGGTCCGGGGTCGTGTACGACGACAAGGGGCACGTCGTCACCAACGCGCACGTCGTCGGGACCGGGAGGAAGTTCAACGTGACCACGGCGAACAGCGAGGCGTCGCTCACCGCCACGCTGGTCTCCTCGTACCCGGACCAGGACCTCGCCGTCGTCAAGCTGGACAAGGTGCCGCACGGGCTGAAGGCGGCCGCCTTCGGCGAATCGGGGAAGGTCGAGGTCGGACAGATCGTCCTGGCCATGGGATCGCCGCTCGGGCTGTCGTCGAGCGTGACCCAGGGGATCGTCTCGGCGACCGGGCGCACCGTCAGCGAGGGCCAGGGCGGTGGCGGCACGGGGGCCACGATCGCCGGCATGGTGCAGACGTCGGCCGCGATCAACCCGGGCAACAGCGGCGGCGCGCTGGTGAACCTGAACGGTCAGGTCATCGGCATCCCGACGCTCGCCGCCACCGACCCGCAGCTCGGCGGCAGCGCGGCGCCCGGCATCGGCTTCGCGATCCCGGCGTCGACGGTGAAGACGATCGCCGGCCAGATCGTGCGGTACGGCAAGGTCGTCGACTCCGGCCGGGCCGCGCTGGGCATCACCGGGCGCACCGTCGTCGACGCGAACTACGAGCCCGCCGGCGTCGCGGTGGTGGACGTGACGGCGGGCGGAGCCGCGGCGCGGGCGGGCATCCGGCCCGGGGACATCGTCACCGAGGTCGGCGGCAAGGACATCACCACCGTCACCTCGCTGTCGGAGGCACTCGCCGCCGACCGGCCGGGACAGCGGACCACGGTGACGTTCTCGCGCGACGGCAGCCAGAAGACGGTGGACGTGACGCTGGGCGAGCAGTGAGCGGGGCGGCCGGCCACCGGCGACCGCCCGGCCCGCCTACGCCGTGGCCTCGTCCGCGTGCAGGCTCATCGGGCCGTAGATCTCCTTGGCGTCCTCGAACAGCCACACCTGGTCCGCGCCACCGTCGAGCAGTGCCTTCCAGTTCTCCCCGATCCAGGACTCGGCGTCGCCCTGCGTGGTGAACTCCTCGGGCCGCACCGCGGGCTGGACCTCCGTCCCGTCGGCCGTCTCGAACCGCCACGTCCATGCCGCCATGTACGCCTCCCTGGTGTGAGCACACTGCACAGCGCGGGCCGGACCCGGTCCGCCCGCCTGCCCGCAGCCTAGGGCCTCTCGTCCGGATCACGCCGGGCTCGCGGGGTCTGGTGCCTGATCCGGCCTGATCCAAACGAAAGACCGTGGGCCCTGTCGTGAGCTTCCCGCCTGTGCGGTGGATCATGCCCCGGACACGGGATCCGGCACACCCGCCCGGGCCGGTGGCGAGCGCAGGCCTCCCGCGCCCCCATCCGCCGGACAGACCGCGGCCGGATGCGCGGGACCCGCGGCGGCAGGCGAAAATCGGGTCCGTGGACGTGACTCTGCTCGGCACCGGTGCCCCCGCGGGACTGCCCCGCCCCGACTGTCCCTGCGCGGCCTGCGCGACCGCGCTCGGCGCGGACGCGCGGGCGGCGACCGCGCTGCTCGTGGACGGGGCGCTGCTGCTGGACCTGACCCCCGGCGCGGCGTTCGCGGCGGCGCGGGCGGGGCATTCGCTGGGCGGCGTGGGACAGGTGCTGCTGTCCCACCCGCACGACGGGCCCGCGGTCGAGGTGCCGGCCGGGCTGCCGCAGCCGGGGCGGGTGCCGGACGGGCGGGAGCTGACGCTGCTGACGGGGCATCGGGTGCGGGCGGTGGCCCTGGACGCCCCCGGCACCGGGTACGCGGTCACCGGCCCGGACGGGCGGCGGCTGCTGTACCTGCCGCCGGGCGGCGCGCCGGCCGGTCTGGAGGAGGGCTCCGCGGAGACGTACGACATGGTCCTGTCGGACGTGGTGGGGCGCCCCGACGCGCTGGCCAAGCTGCGGGCGGTCGGGGCGGTGGGGCCGACCACGGACGTCGTCGCGGTCCACCTCGACCACGACGTGCCGCCGGGTCCGGAGTTGCTCCGGCGGCTCGCGGCGGCGGGGGCGCGAGCCGTGCCGGACGGTACGACGCTGGCGGTCGGGGCGTACGAGGACGTACCGGACGTGCCCCGGCGCACGCTCGTGCTCGGCGGGGCACGGTCGGGCAAGTCGGTGGAGGCCGAACGGCGGCTGGCGACCTTTCCCGGCGTGCTGTACGTGGCCACCGGCGGCACCCGCGGCGGGGACACCGAGTGGGCGGCCCGGGTGGCCGCGCACCGGGAGCGGCGGCCGGGCTCGTGGCGCACGACCGAGACGTGCGACCTGGTGCCGCTGCTGGCGCAGGACGGGCCGCCGCTACTCGTCGACTGCCTGTCGCTGTGGCTGACGGACGCGATGGACTCCGTCCGCGCCTGGGACGACGCCGAGTGGGCGGGCGGCGGCGAACGCGCCCTGCGCGAACGGGTGACCGCCCTGACCGACGCCCTGCGCGCCACCCGGCGCACCGTGGTGGCGGTCTCCAACGAGGTCGGCTCGGGCATCGTCCCCGCCACCGCCTCCGGCCGCCGCTACCGCGACGAACTGGGCCGCCTGAACGCGGCGTTCGCCGCGGAGTGCGAACACGTCCTGCTGGTGGTGGCCGGCCAGGCCGTGGTGCTGCGCGGCTGACCCGGTTCGGGCGGCGGGCCTGGCGGGTGCGAGGGCGCGCCGCCGCGCTCCGGGCCGGGCCGGCCGTGGTGTCGTGGACGGCGGGTCAGCGCAGGGGGCCGCGGGCGACGACGCGGTAGGTGTTGGAGAGGCCGGGGGTGTGGCGGAGGAGGGGCGAGAGGAGGAGGTCCAGGATCGACACCGCCTCCACCAGGGGGCCGGCGAGGGCGGTCAGGGCGGTGCGCACGGTGTGCTGGAGGCCGGTGGGCGGGTCGTCGCACCAGGGGGCGTCGGCGGCGGGCAGCACGTGGGCGAGAACCAGGGCGGCGGCCGCCGACAGGTCGTTCGGCGTGTGCGGGGTGCGGCGGTCGGTGACGAGAACGGTGCAGCCCCGGGACTCCAGTTCCGCGCGGAGGTTGTCCAGCGGCAGCAGGTGCAGATGGCGCGGCTGGCCGTGCGGCAGCCACCACCTGCCCAGCACCCGGGCGGGCACGCAGTGCGGGTCGGGCAGTTCGATCAGCAAGTGCCCGCCGGGACGCAGGGCAGTGAGGGCGCCTCGCAACTCCGCGCGGGGGTCCGGCACATGGGCCAGGTGGTGGAAGATGCTGACCACGTCGTAGCGTCCGCGCAACCGGTCCGCGATGTGCGGGTCGGCCAGGTGCCCGACGTGGGCCTCCTCGACCCGCCCCTGCTCGCGAGCCCGCTCCACGCGCTGGGTGGGGTCGAGTCCGTCGAAGGCGGTGTAGGGGAACACCTCCTGCGCCGCCCCTGGGAAGTGGCCGTGGCCCGTGCCGACGTCCAGCCAGCTCTCCGGTTCCCCCACGGTGCTCATCAGGCGCGCGTCGGACCGGTGCCGCCGGCGGCTGCGGCGGGCCGCGAGCACCAAGGCCGCGAGGCCCTCCGGGTCGTCCTCGTCGAAGTCCCGGTGGTAGAAGGCCAGTCCGGCCGCCGTGAGCCGGGGGTTCTGGAAGGCGTGGCCGCAGTCCCGGCACTCGTCGACCGCGAACGTGCCCGGCTTGTGCTGGAGCAGGTCCGGCGCGCGCAGCCGGGTGCGCAGCCGGCCGGAGCCGCACCACGGGCAGTCCGTTCGGGGCGGCTCCTGGAAACGGCCGGTGCCCTGGGCGAGTTCGGCGGCGTACGCGAGGCGGCGCGGGTCGTAGAACCCCGGGGCGTACGGCAGGGGCGGCATGGGCGGCTCCCGGTGCATCACTGCGAGAACAAGTCACTGCAAAGGGAACGTATGGGATCCGGATCTTGGCCGGAAAGACGCCGTACGGGTGTGGTGGCGATGTGGCACCGCCCGGTTGGATCAGGGCCGGTACTGTTCGGCGAATGAGCTCGCTGAATCTCGACGACTTCACCGATCTGATCGAGCGACCGGACGGCGGTCTGCGCCGTGACGCCGAGGCGCGCCGGGAGCGTCGGATCGTGCCGCCCGGTGCGCTGGGCCGCCTGGACGACCTGGGTGAATGGCTGGCCTCGGCGCAGTCCGCCGTACCGGTGCGGCCGGTCGAACGGCCGAAGGCGGTGCTGTTCGCCGGCGACCACGGGGTCGCGGAACTGGGTGTCTCGGTCCGCCCCGCGGGCAGTGCGGAGCAGCTGGTACGGGCGGTGCTGGACGGCGGCCGGCCGGTGTCCGTGCTGGCCCGGCGGCTCGGCGTGCCGGTGCGCGTGGTCGACATGGCGCTGGACTGCGCGCCCGAGTCGCTGCCCGAGGACGTCGTACGGCACCGGGTGCGGCGCGGCAGCGGGCGCGTCGACGTCGAGGACGCGCTGACCCTCGAGGAGGCGGAGGCCGCCTTCCGGGCCGGCATGGCGGTGGCCGACGAGGAGGCCGACTCCGGTACCGACCTGGTGGTGCTGGGCGACGTGAGCGTCGGCGGGACCACGCCGGCCGCCGTCCTGATCGCCGCGCTGTGCGGGACGGACGCCTCGGTGGTGACGGGCCGCGGCGGCGATCCGATCGACGACCTGGCGTGGATGCGCAAGTGCGCGGCGATCCGGGACGCGCTGCGCCGGGCCCGGCCCGTCCTCGGGGACCAGTTGCAGCTGCTGGCCACGGTGGGCGGCGCCGACCTCGCCGCGATGACGGGCTTCCTGTTGCAGTGCGCGGTGCGGAAGCTGCCGGTGATCCTGGACGGCGTGGTGTCGGCGGCGTGCGCGCTGGTGGGGCAGCGGGTGGCGTTCCGGGCGCCGGACTGGTGGCTGGCCGGGCACGTCAGCGGCGAGCCGGGCCAGGCCAAGGCCCTGGACCGGATGGCACTGGAGCCGCTCGTGGACCACGGCGTACGGGTCGGCGAGGGGGCGGGGGCGCTGCTGGCGCTGCCCCTGGTCCAGAGCGCCGCCGCACTGGCCGCGGAGCTGCCGGAGCGCCCGGAGGACTCGGACGATCCGGAGGCCGGGACGACCGAGGACGAAGCGACCGAGGAGAAGGCAGCGGAGGAAAAGGCGGCCGAAGACGGGAAGGCGGAGCAGCAGGCAACCGAGGAGTAGCCGCACGACGGCCGGCGTCCCTCCTCCCACTCGGCGGATCCCGCCCCGGCCGGGCACCGGCCGTCGGACACGAGCGGCACGGGCACGGCCCGGCAGAGCCGTGACCTCGGCACCGCCCGGTCGCGCGCGTCCGCCGCCCGCCGAGGCGAAGGGATGCTCACCGGGACGGCGCCCACCGGCACCGCCGGGCCGCGCGCCCCCGTCGCCCGCCGGCCGCGGCGCGACGTCGCCCCCGGGTCCGCGCGGGCACACGGCGATCAGCCACGAAAGGCCGGACGGCCCCCACGGACGGCGGCCCCGGCGCCCCCCAACAGCGGGCCCCGTCGCGCACGGACGGCGGGCGAAAAGGGACGTTCGCCGGGGCGGCGCCCATATGATCACTGTTCATGGGAGATGCCCGAATTGCCATGCGTGAGGAGCGGGCCCCGGTTCGCGTGGCCGAGGCGGGGCGGCCGGGCGGCGGGACGTCGGGGCGGGCGGCCGCGTTCGCCGTCTGGTACCTGCGGGCGGCCGCGTTCGTCAACTTCCTCAGCGCGGTGTGGGTCTCCCTGGGGCAGGACGTGCGGCGGCACAACCAGGAGAACCTCTTCACGCCGTACCTGCTGACCGCCGGCTTCGCCTCCGGCGTGTTCGCCGCCTTCCTGGCCATCACCATGCGGCGGCGCAAGCGGGCCGCCTGGATCCTGAACCTGGCGCTGTCCGGGCCGTTCCTCGTGCTGTTCGCGTTCACCATGACCTTCCCGGAGATCCGCCGCTCCGCGCAGAACTGGATCTCCCTGGCCCTCACCGCCGCCTTCGTCGCGGCGCTGCTCCTGGGCCGCCGCGAGTTCTACGCCAAGGGCGACCGCGCCAACCCGCGGCTCGCCGCCGCCGTCGGCCTCGGCGGGCTGCTGGTCTCCTCACTGCTCGCCGCGCTGCTGGTGACGGTCACCAACCAGGCCCCGGACGCGGCCCGTTCGACTTACCTCCAGCGCTGGCACTACGGCACGCTGCGGCTGGTCTCGGTCGCCGTCTCCGAGGCCCGCTTCCCCGGCATCCACACCCCGAACTGGGTGAACGTGTCGATCAACGTACTGTCCACGGCCCTGGTCCTCGCCGTCCTGTACGCCGCCTTCCGCTCCCGCCGCGCCGTCGACCCGCTCACCGCCGACGACGAGAGACGGCTGCGGGAGCTGCTGGAGCGGCACGGCGAACGCGACTCGCTCGGCTACTTCGCGCTGCGCCGGGACAAGAGCGTGATCTGGTCGCCGACCGGCAAGGCCGCCGTCGCCTACCGCGTCCTTGGCGGGGTGTCCCTGGCCTCCGGGGACCCGCTCGGCGACCCGGAGGCCTGGCCCGGCGCCATCGAGTGGTGGCTGGCCGAGGCACGGGCGCACGGCTGGATCCCGGCCGTGATGGGCGCGAGCGAGGAGGCCGGCACGGTGTACGCGCGGCACGGCCTGGACGCCCTGGAACTGGGCGACGAGGCCGTGGTCGAGGTGGACGGCTTCACCCTGGAGGGGCGGGCCATGAGGACCGTGCGGCAGGCCTACAACCGGGTCGCACGGGCCGGGTACTCGGTGCGCGTCCGGCGGCACGAGGACATCCCCGCGGACGAGATGGCGTACCTGATCGACCGGGCGGACGACTGGCGGGACGGGCCCACCGAGCGCGGCTTCAGCATGGCGCTGGGCCGGCTCGGCGACCCGCGGGACGGGCAGTGCGTGATGCTGGAGTGCCATGACGCCCGCGGCGAGCTCAGGGCCCTGCTGTCCTTCGTGCCGTGGGGGCCGCACGGGCTGTCCCTGGACGTGATGCGGCGCGACCGGCACGCCGGCAACGGGCTCATGGAGTTCATGGTGCTCGACCTGCTGCGCCGCGCCCGGGAGATCGGGATCAACCAGGTCTCGCTCAACTTCGCCGTGTTCCGCTCGGTCTTCGAACGGGGGGCGCGCCTCGGCGCCGGACCGGTGCTGAGGCTGTGGCGGTCGCTGCTCGGGCTGTTCTCCCGCTGGTGGCAGATCGAGTCGCTGTACCGCGCGAACGCCAAGTACCGGCCCGTCTGGGAGCCCCGGTTCCTGCTCTTCGAGAAGAGCGCGGACCTGCTGCGCATCGGCCTCGCGGCGGCGCGCGCGGAGGGGTTCCTGGAGGCGCCGGGACCGCCGAAGTGGCTGCACCGAGGGCACCTGGAGACGCACGGATGACCGCACTCGCCCGCTGGGCCCGCGCCGAATGGGGGCTGCTGTACGCCACCGTGCGCGAGCCGCTGCCGAAGCGGCGCCTGCGGGCCGTCCCGATGACCGTCGGGGCGGTGAGCCTGACGGCGGTGCTCCATCTGGTGCAGAACCAGTCCTGGGGCTACGGCCTGGTGCAGCACCTCGGGGCCGTACGGGCCGGGGATCCGCTGTGGCTCGCGGTGCTGCGCACTCCCCTGTCGCTGTTCGTGCCGGCGCTGGACCTGCCGGCGTGGGGCGCGCTGGCGCAGATCCTGTGCGTGTTCGGCATCGCCGAGATCTGCCTCGGCCGGCCGCGGACCCTCGCCGTCGCCTACGTCGCCACCCTCTCCGGAACCCTGTACGCGCGTCTGGGCGTCGCGCTCGGCCCGCACCGCCCGCTCGGCCTGCCCGGCACGGACGCGCACATCGTGGACACCGGCCCGTCGGCGGCCGTGGTGGGCCTCGCGGTCTACATCGGCTGGCGCTACGGGGCGTACGTCACGGCGGGCGCCGTGACTGCGGCCATGGCGCTGGAGGCCGGGCTGAAGCAGAACCTGGCCGGCAAGGAGCACCTGGCGGCGATCGCGGGGGCACTGCTGCTGTGCGCGCTGTCGGCGGCCCGGCACCGGGTGCCGCGCGCCGCGGCGTCATCTGTGCCCGGGAAGGCGAGCCGGCTGCTGGTGGTCGGGTTTGCCGCCGATCCAGTCCTGGAGCGCCCGGCGGGGGCCGGACCACCGGCGGTCGTGCCGGTCGGCGCGCCGGCCGGCGCGGGCCAGGGCGCGCGGGCGGTGGCGGTAGAAGCGCCTGGCCCAGTAGGAGCCGGGGCGGGCCAGGCGGATCGCGCCGATCAGCGCGAGGAACGGAATGATCACGCCGAACAGGGCGATGCGGCCCTTGCCCTTGCTCAGGGCGACGAGGGAGAAGAGGAAGTTCACGACCACGCTCGTGATGACCGCCCCGCGGTTCTGCAACTCGCCCTGGGACAGGTTGCTGACGCCGAACGGGGAGAAACCGGCGAGCACCAGGGCGACCAGCGCCGCGGTGAGCACCACGACCTCGACGCTCTTGCGGCCCGACTCGGTCCAGTAGACGTCGTCCAGGTGCAGGATCAGCGCGAACTCGTCCAGCACGAGGCCCGCGCCGATACCGAAGACGACCGCGAAGACCGCCGTGGCGACGTCGTGCCGGCCGCTGCCGGCCACCACGCCGAAACCGCCGAGGGTGGTGAGGACGACACCGGGCACGGCGTGGTGGATGTGCAGCCCGCCCGCCTTGACGTTGCCGAAGGGGCCCTTCCCGGCGCGGATCAGGCGGGTGATCACCCGGGTGACCACGAAGGTGAGGACGAAGGCGGCCAGGGCAAGGAGCAGGGGCAGCTTGCCGGGTTCGACGATGTTCCGCTCCAGCCAGTGGCCCATGTATGCAGTGTGCCGCCTTCGCCTGTCGCCCGCCCGCCCGCCGGGGGGCCGGCGCAGGTCCCGTAGTCTGCCCGCGTGTTCAGGATCCCCTCGCCGCACGGGCCGCGGTTCGCCTTCGGCACCCTCACCGTCCTTCCGGTCAGGGTGAGCCGCTGGGACCGCGAGGCGGCGCGCGGCGGGATGCTCTGCGCGCCGCTCGCCGGACTCGTGGTCGGGGTGGCGGCGGCGGCCGTGGGACTGCTGCTGCTCCTCGCCGGCGCCGGCGCACCGCTCGCCGCCGTCGGCACCGTCGCCGTGCCCGCCGCGCTGACCCGCGGCCTGCACCTGGACGGGCTCGCCGACACCGCGGACGGGCTCGGCAGCGGCAAGCCCGCCGAGGACGCCCTGCGGATCATGAAGCAGTCGGACATCGGCCCCTTCGGAGTGATCACGCTCGTATTCGTGCTGCTCGCCCAGGTGGCCGCCCTGACCCGCGCCTACGACGGCTCCTGGGCCCGCGGCGCGCTCGCCGCCGTCGTCTCGGCGACGGTCGCCCGGCTGGCCCTGACGCTGGCCGCCCGCACCGGGGTGCCGGCCGCCCGGCCGGAGGGGCTGGGGGCCGCGGTCGCGGGGGTGGTCCCGGTGCCGGGCGCGATCGGCGCGGCCCTCGTGGTCGCGGCGGCCGCCGCGGCGGCGGGCGCGTTCCTGGGCACCTACGCCTGTGTGCTCACGGCGCTGGCGGTGGTCGCCGCCCTGGCCGCCGCCGAACTCCTCCTGCGCCACTGCACGCGCCGCTTCGGCGGCGTGACGGGCGACGTCTTCGGCGCGGTCGCCGAGACGGCCGCCACCACCACGCTGGTCGTCCTGGCCCTGCGCTGAGCCGGGCGGCTCAGCAGGTCCGGCGCCACGTTCCCAGTGCGTACTTCTTCAGCAGCGAGCTGAGTCCCAGCCGGCGGGACTGCGCGCAGAAGCGGCTCACCGGCAGCTCGTACTCGGCGTGGAACACCGCCTTGCCCGCCGCGACGAAGGGCCTCAGTTCGGCGCATTCGCCGAACTGGGCGCACTGTTCGTTGACCGCGAAGTCGAAGTCCGCCACCAGCTCCGGGATCTGGTCCAGGTCGTTCTTCAGGCCCACCGCCATGCCCCTGTCGTGGGCCAGCTTCGCCACCAGGCGGTTGTAGCGGAGCTGGTCGGCGGCCGTCAGCGGAAAGCCGGTGCGGTTCCTGTAGCCGTCCATGTTGTCCGGCTCCACCGCGTCGAAGCCCTTCTCGCGGCACATGTCGAGGCGGGCCGCCATCAGGGGCTCGAGGACGTCGGTACGGCGGATGTCGAGCCACCGCTCGCCCTGCCAGCCGTTGCCCCGGCCGAGGACGGAGGCCGGGAACCTCCCCGCGTCCGGGCGGAACTCCTCCCAGGCGCCGGTCGAGAGGTAGCAGATGACCCTGCGGCCCTCGCGGTGCAGCCGCGCGACCGTGGCCGCCGAGTGGTCGAAGCCGTCGATGTCGTACACCTCGGCCGGTACGGAGGTGTCGAGACGGCCGCTGAGCTGCCACTGCCAGCTCGTGCCCGGGCGCGGCTGCCAGCGTCCGGCGACCGCGCGGGCGGCACCGTCGTCGCGGCCGTCGCCGCCGCGGTCACCGTCCGGGTGGGCGGCGCTGCCCGCGAGCAGCAGGACTGCGGCAGTCGGTGCGAGGATGCGCGGGATCAGGGCTCCCAACGGGCGGGCTCCAAGGTGCCGAGGCGGACGTACCTCCGACGATCATCGCCGATTCCGTCGCCGCGCACGGCAGTTGCCCGCCCGGTGGGCTGCCAGGACCTCCCGCGGCGGCCGTCGGCGCCGGTTCCGGCCACCGGTGCCGGAACCGGGACGTGACGGTGATGCCTCTCCCGGGTGAACACCCGCGGGAGTATTCGGCGCCGTGACGCGCGTAGGCTCGTGCCGGGTGTTTGCCTGCCCGGGTGAAGACCGCACCGTACGAAGGATTTATGGTCGGGCCCGGTCGACCCACCCGAATTCGGCCAACCACCTTTCACAGGGAAGCGAGATTTCACCACCGTGACTGCTCTCACTCTCAGCACCACCGCGGCGCCCGGCCTGCGGGCCGACGCGATCGTGGTCGGTGTCGCCAAGGACTCTGGATCGAAGTCTGGGGACCTGGTCGTAGCACCGGGCGCCGAGGCCGTCGACGAGGCGTACGACGGCAAGCTCGCCGACGTCCTGGGGACCCTCGGCGCCTCCGGTGCCGAGGGCGAGGTGACCAAGCTGCCCGCGCCGTCCGGTTTCAAGGCCCCGCTCGTGCTCGCGGTGGGTCTCGGCACCCGGCCCGAGAAGGACTCCGGCTACGACGCCGAGGCGCTGCGCCGGGCCGCCGGTGCGGCCGCCCGTGCCCTCGCCGGGACGAAGAAGGCCGGCTTCGCGCTGCCCGTCGCGGACGCCGACGGTGCCGCCGCGGTCGGCGAGGGCGCGCTGCTCGGCGCGTACTCCTTCGACACCTACAAGGAGAACGGCAAGGACGCCGAGTCCCGCAACGGCAAGGCGCCGCTCGGCGAGGCCGTGCTGCTCGGCGGCGCGTCCCGCGACAAGGCGTACAAGGCGGCCGTCGAGCGCGCCACCGCCGTGTCCGAGGAGCTCAACCGCGCCCGCGACCTGATCAACACGCCGCCGAACGACCTGAACCCGGCCGCCTTCGCCGCCGTCGCGCAGGAGGCGGCCAAGGAGCACGGCCTGAAGGTGCAGGTGCTCGACGAGAAGGCGCTCGCCAAGGGCGGCTACGGCGGCATCCTGGGCGTCGGCTCCGGCTCGGCGTCGGCCCCGCGGCTGGTGAAGCTGTCGTACACCAGCCCCAAGGCGAAGAAGCACCTGGCCCTGGTCGGCAAGGGCATCACCTACGACTCGGGCGGCATCTCGCTGAAGCCGGCCGGCCACAACGAGACGATGAAGTGCGACATGAGCGGTGCCGCCGCCGTGTTCGCCGCCGTCGTCGCCGCCGCGCGGCTCGGCCTCGAGGTCAACGTGACCGGCTGGCTGGCACTGGCCGAGAACATGCCCTCCGGCTCCGCCACGCGCCCCGGCGACGTGCTGCGCATGTTCAGCGGCAAGACGGTGGAGGTGCTCAACACCGACGCCGAGGGCCGGCTCGTCCTCGCGGACGCGCTGTGGGCCGCCTCGCAGGAGAAGCCGGACGCGATCGTGGACGTGGCCACGCTGACCGGCGCGATGGTGCTGGCGCTGGGCAGCCGGACCTTCGGGATCATGGCGAACGACGACGCGTTCCGCTCGGCGATCCACGAGGCCGCGGGGGATGTCGGCGAGGAGGCGTGGCCCATGCCGCTGCCGGAGCACCTGCGCAAGGGGATGGACTCCCCCACCGCCGACCTCGCCAACATGGGCGAGCGCATGGGCGGCGGGCTGGTCGCCGGTCTGTTCCTGCGCGAGTTCGTCGGCGAGGGCATCACGTGGGCGCACCTCGACATCGCGGGCCCGGCGTTCAACGAGAGCGGGCCGTTCGGCTACACGCCGAAGGGCGGCACCGGGTCGGCGGTCCGGACGCTCGTGCGTCTCGCCGAACTCGCCGCCTCCGGCGACCTCGGCTGAGTCCGCCCGCCGCCGTCGTCCGGTCCGCCGGACGACGGCCGTGCCGCGTGGGCGCCGGCCGCGCCCACGCGGAGCCGCGCACCGGCACGGTCCGCGCCCCTCTTCGGCCGGCGGTCCTCATGCGGGTCACGGACGTGGGGTGTATCACACTCCTGCCCCGCGTCTCGTTCACTCCCGACAAGTGCGAAGATGGGCGTCGGCAGGACAGGGCCCCCACCGAAGGGCCGAAACTCAAGCGGCCGGACACCAGCCGCCTGCCGGTCACCGACGACCGGCGTACGGCGCACATGCATGGAGGACGTGACGTGGCGAACGACGCCAGCACCGTTTTCGACCTAGTGATCCTCGGCGGTGGCAGCGGTGGTTACGCCGCGGCCCTGCGCGGGGCGCAGCTGGGCCTGGACGTCGCCCTGATCGAGAAGGACAAGGTCGGCGGTACCTGCCTGCACCGGGGTTGCATCCCCACCAAGGCCCTGCTGCACGCGGGCGAGATCGCCGACCAGGCCCGCGAGAGCGAGCAGTTCGGTGTGAAGGCCAGCTTCGAGGGCATCGACGTGCCCGCCGTCCACAAGTACAAGGACGACGTCATCTCGGGCCTGTACAAGGGCCTGCAGGGGCTCATCGCGTCCCGCAAGGTGACGTACATCGAGGGTGAGGGCCGGCTGTCCTCCCCGACCTCCGTCGACGTGAACGGGCAGCGGATCCAGGGCCGCCACGTCCTCCTGGCGACCGGTTCCGTGCCGAAGTCCCTGCCCGGTCTGCAGATCGACGGCAACCGCATCATCTCCTCCGACCACGCCCTCGTCCTGGACCGCGTGCCGAAGTCCGCGATCATCCTCGGCGGCGGTGTCATCGGCGTCGAGTTCGCCTCCGCCTGGAAGTCCTTCGGCACCGACGTCACGATCGTCGAGGGCCTGAAGCACCTCGTCCCGGTCGAGGACGAGAACTCCTCGAAGCTGCTGGAGCGCGCCTTCCGCAAGCGCGGGATCAAGTTCAACCTGGGCACCTTCTTCCAGAAGGCCGAGTACACCCAGGACGGGGTCAAGGTCACCCTCGCCGACGGCAAGGAGTTCGAGGCCGAGGTCCTGCTCGTCGCCATCGGCCGCGGCCCGGTCTCCCAGGGCCTGGGCTACGAGGAGGCCGGGGTCGCCATGGACCGCGGCTACGTCCTCGTCGACGAGTACATGCGCACCAACGTCCCGACCATCTCCGCCGTCGGTGACCTGGTCCCGACGCTCCAGCTGGCGCACGTCGGCTTCGCCGAGGGCATCCTGGTGGCGGAGCGTCTGGCCGGTCTGAAGACCGTTCCGATCGACTACGACGGTGTTCCGCGGGTGACGTACTGCCACCCGGAGGTCGCCTCCGTCGGCATCACCGAGGCCAAGGCCAAGGAGATCTACGGCGCGGACAAGGTCGTCGCCCTGAAGTACAACCTGGCGGGCAACGGCAAGAGCAAGATCCTCAAGACCGCGGGCGAGATCAAGCTCGTCCAGGTCAAGGACGGTGCCGTGGTCGGCGTCCACATGGTCGGCGACCGCATGGGCGAGCAGGTCGGCGAGGCCCAGCTGATCTACAACTGGGAGGCACTGCCGGCCGAGGTGGCTCAGCTCATCCACGCCCACCCGACCCAGAACGAGGCGCTCGGCGAGGCCCACCTGGCCCTGGCCGGCAAGCCGCTGCACTCCCACGACTGACGCTTCACGTCATCGGGCGCGACGACACAGACTTCCGTAATTCGTTAGGAGCAACCGAAACCATGGCGGTTTCCGTAACCCTTCCGGCGCTCGGCGAGAGCGTCACCGAGGGCACTGTCACCCGCTGGCTGAAGGCCGAGGGCGAGCGCGTCGAGGCCGACGAGCCGCTGCTCGAGGTCTCGACCGACAAGGTCGACACCGAGATCCCCTCCCCCGCCGCCGGTGTGCTGGCCTCCATCAAGGTCGCCGAGGACGAGACCGTCGAGGTCGGCGCCGAGCTGGCCGTCATCGACGACGGCTCCGGCGCCCCCGTCGCGGCCCCGGCCCCGGCCGCCGCCGAGGCTCCGGCGCCCGCCGCCGAGCCCGCCCCGGCCCCGGTCGCCGAGACCCCGGCCGCCCCGGCCCCCGCAGCCGCCCCCGCGGCTCCGGCAGCCCCCGCCGGTGCCGGCGCCACCGGCACGGACGTGGTCCTGCCCGCGCTCGGCGAGTCCGTCACCGAGGGCACCGTCACCCGCTGGCTGAAGTCGGTCGGCGACTCCGTCGAGGCCGACGAGCCGCTGCTCGAGGTCTCCACGGACAAGGTCGACACCGAGATCCCCTCCCCCGCCGCCGGTGTGCTGCTGGAGATCGTCGTCGGTGAGGACGAGACCGCCGAGGTCGGCGCCAAGCTCGCCGTCATCGGCGCCCCCGGTGCCGCCCCGGCCCCCGCCGCTCCGGCCCCGGCCGCCGCTCCCGCCCCGGCCGCCGCTCCCGCCCCGGCCGCCGCTCCGGCAGCCCCCGCGGCCCCGGCCGCTCCGGCTCCGGCCCCCGCCGCCCCGGCTCCGGTCCAGCCCGCGGCTCCGGCTCCCGCGCCGGCCGCGCCCGCCCCGGTCACCCCGGCCCCGGCCGCCGTCCAGCCGACCGACGAGGGCGCGTACGTGACCCCGCTGGTGCGCAAGCTCGCCGCCGAGAACGGTGTCGACCTGGCCACCGTCAAGGGCACCGGCGTCGGCGGCCGTATCCGCAAGCAGGACGTGCTCGCCGCCGCCGAGGCCGCGAAGGCCGCCGCCGCTGCCCCGGCCGCTGCCGCTCCGGTCGCCCCCGCGAGGAAGGCCCCGGTCCTCGAGGCCTCCCCGCTGCGCGGCCAGACCGTGAAGATGCCGCGGATCCGCAAGGTCATCGGCGACAACATGGTCAAGGCGCTGCACGAGCAGGCCCAGCTGTCCTCGGTGGTCGAGGTCGACGTGACCCGCCTGATGCGCCTGCGCTCCCAGGCCAAGGACGCGTTCGCGGCGCGCGAGGGCGTCAAGCTCTCCCCGATGCCGTTCTTCGTCAAGGCCGCCGCCCAGGCGCTGAAGGCCCACCCGGTCATCAACGCCAAGATCAACGAGGCCGAGGGGACCATCACCTACTTCGACACCGAGAACATCGGTATCGCGGTGGACTCCGAGAAGGGCCTGATGACCCCGGTCATCAAGAACGCCGGCGACCTCAACATCGCCGGTATCGCCAAGGCCACCGCCGACCTGGCGGGCAAGGTCCGGGCCAGCAAGATCACCCCGGACGAGCTGTCCGGCGCGACCTTCACCATCAGCAACACCGGTTCGCGCGGCGCGCTGTTCGACACGATCATCGTGCCGCCGGGTCAGGTCGCGATCCTCGGCATCGGCGCCACCGTCAAGCGCCCGGCCGTCATCGAGACCGAGGAGGGCACGGTCATCGGCGTCCGCGACATGACCTACCTGACCCTCTCCTACGACCACCGCCTGGTGGACGGCGCCGACGCGGCCCGCTACCTGACGGCGGTCAAGGCGATCCTGGAGGCGGGCGAGTTCGAGGTCGAGCTCGGACTCTGATCCCCCGTACCCGGGACCCAGCAGTACGGCGCCCCCGTCCGGAACCTTCCGGGCGGGGGCGCCGCGTTTGCCGTTTCTTGGCCATGACGGCGTGTAAGTCTCGTCTCACCTGCACGAAAGCGCCCGTATGCGCCCTTCCGCCGGGCGCCGACAGCCGTATTGTCTAAAGGTCGAACGCCCCCCGGGGGCCCGTGGGTCCCCCCTTGAAGGAGCCCTCCATGACCGCGCCCGTCGTCCACTCGCTGCGCGAACAGATCCGCGAGCACATCGTGGAGGGGATCGTCAGCGGGCGCTGGAAGCCGGGCGAGCGGATCGTGGAGCGGCGGATCGCCACCGAGCTGGAGGTCAGCCAGACGCCGGTGCGGGAGGCGCTGCGCGAGCTGGAGTCGCTGCGACTGATCGAGTCGGCGCCGAACAAGGGCGTGCGGGTGCGCAACCTGACCGCCGCCGACCTGGAGGAGAGCTACCCGGTCCGGGCCGGCCTCGAGGCCATCGCGGCGGAGCTGGCGGCCGAGCGGCTGGCGGACGACTGCTCGGCCCTGGAGCCGCATGTGGCGGCGCTCTACGAGGCCGACCGCAAGTCCGACGGCACCGGCCAGGTCCGGCACACGGTGGCCTTCCACCGCGAGCTGGTCCGCGCGGCCGGGAACTCGGTGCTGCTGCACACCTGGGAGGGCCTGGGCATCGAGGTGTTCACCGCGCTGTCGATCCGCTGGCTGGGGACGGTCCAGCAGTCGTACGCGGAGGAGCACGAGGAGCTGGTGCAGGCGTTCAAGCGGCGGGATCCGCGGATCGCCGAACTGGTCAAGTCGCACGTTCTCGGCTGCGCGCCGCGGGCGTGAGGCAGCCAAGCACGTGTACGCTCACCTGCGAAAACCCTGCGAAAAAAGCGGCACCGCGTGCCCATTCCCAAGGCACCCGGTGCCGACTTTCTCGAAATCGAAGGGTTTTACGCTTGGCCCCTTTGATCGATCATCGATCAGGGAGTTAGAGTCACCGCTGGGCTTCCACCAGAGCCTCACGCCCTGTCCTGCCAAAGACCTAGGGCACCCCCTGAACCCTTACCGATGAGGGAACCCCCTTCGACTGAGGAAGGCGGCGACATGACCGACCCCAACGCCATCCAGCCGAGCGAGCTCGACCAGCTCCCGGACCGCGACCCCGAGGAGACCGCCGAATGGCAGGCCTCCCTGGACGCCGTCGCCAAGGCGGCCGGGCCGCACCGTGCCGCGTATCTGATGCGCCGTACGCTGGAGCGCGCCGAGGGCGCCGGCGTCGTCCTGCCCAAGCTTCTCGAGACCGACTACGTCAACTCCATCCCGACCGCCGCCGAGCCGGCCATCCCCGGTGACGAGGCCATGGAGGCCCGGATCACCGCGTGGAACCGCTGGAACGCGGCGGCGATGGTGACCCGCGGCAGCAAGTACGGCGTCGGCGGCCACATCGCCACCTTCGCCTCCGCGGCCTGGCTGTACGAGACCGGCTTCAACCACTTCTTCCACGGCAAGGAGGGCGACGGCTCCGGCGACCAGCTGTACATCCAGGGCCACGCCTCCCCGGGCATCTACGCCCGCGCCTTCCTCGACGGACGGCTGACCGAGCAGCAGCTGGACAACTTCCGCCAGGAGGCCGGCGGCAACGGCCTGCCCTCCTACCCCCACCCGCGCCGTCTGCCCTGGCTGTGGGAGTTCCCGACGGTGTCGATGGGCCTCGGTCCGATCTCCGCCATCTACCAGGCCCGGTTCAACCGCTACCTGACCAGCCGCGGCATCAAGGACGTCTCCGACTCCCACGTCTGGGCGTTCCTCGGCGACGGCGAGATGGACGAGCCGGAGTCCACCACCGCGCTGACGCTCGCCTCCCGCGAGGGCCTGGACAACCTCACCTTCGTCATCAACTGCAACCTGCAGCGCCTGGACGGCCCGGTCCGAGCCAACTTCAAGATCGTGCAGGAGCTGGAGGCCCTCTTCCGCGGCGCCGGCTGGCACGTGATCAAGACGCTGTGGGGTTCCGCCTGGGACGAGCTGTTCGCCCTGGACACCACGGGCGCGCTGGTACGCCGGCTGCGCCAGGTACCGGACGCGCAGATCCAGACGTACCAGACCCGCGACGCCGCCTACATCCGCCAGGACTTCTTCGGGGCCGACCCGGCGCTGGCCGAGATGGCGAAGCTGCTGAGCGACGACAAGATCATCGAGTGCTTCCACTTCTCGCGCGGCGGTCACGAGGCGCGCAAGGTCTTCGCCGCCTACAAGGCCGCCCTTGAGCACAAGGGCACCCCGACCGTGATCCTGGCCCAGACGGTCAAGGGCCACACCCTCGGCACGGGCTTCGCGTCGAAGAACGCCAACCACCAGATGAAGAAGCTGTCGGTGGACGAGTTCAAGCAGATGCGCGACCTGCTGGACCTGCCCATCCCTGACAGCGACTTCGCCGACGGCCAGATCCCCTACGGCCACCCCGGCGTCGACGCCCCCGAGGTGCGCTACCTCCAGGAGCGCCGCGCGGCGCTCGGCGGCCCGGCCCCGGCCCGCCGTGTCCACCCGGTCGCCCCGCTGCCCGCGCCCGCCGACAAGGCGTTCGCCGCCTTCGACAAGGGCTCCGGCTCGCAGAGCGTGGCCACCACCATGGCGTTCGTCCGCCTGGTCAAGGACCTGGTCCGCGACAAGGAGACCGGCAGGCGCTGGGTGCCGATCGTCCCCGACGAGGCGCGCACCTTCGGCATGGAGTCGCTGTTCCCCTCGCTCGGCATCTACTCGCCCAAGGGCCAGACGTACGAGCCGGTCGACCGCGACCAGCTGATGTACTACAAGGAGGCCAAGAACGGCCAGATCCTCAACGAGGGGATCACCGAGGCCGGTTCGATGGCCGACTTCATCGCCGCTTCGTCGTCGTACGCGACGCACGGCGAGGCGATGATCCCGTTCTACATCTTCTACTCGATGTTCGGCTGGCAGCGCACGGCCGACCAGATGTGGCAGCTCGGCGACCAGCTCGGCCGCGGCTTCCTGGTCGGCGCCACCGCGGGCCGCACCACCCTGACGGGTGAGGGCCTGCAGCACGCCGACGGCCACTCGCCGGTCATCGCGGCGACCAACCCGGCCGCGCTGACCTACGACCCGGCGTTCGCCTACGAGGTCGCGGCCATCGTCAAGGACGGTCTGCGCCGCATGTACGGCCAGGCCGCGCCCGGCGAGGACCAGGACGTCTTCTACTACCTGACGGTCTACAACGAGCCGCTGCCGCAGCCGGCCAAGCCGTCCGTCCCCGGCATCGACGAGGGCATCGTCAAGGGCCTGTACCGCTTCAACACGGCGGAGTCGGCGAGCCTGACGGTCCCGGCGAACGCGCCGCGGATCCAGCTGCTCGGCTCCGGCACGGCGATCCACTGGGCGCTGGACGCCCAGCGGATGCTGGCCGAGGAGTGGGGCGTGGCCGCCGACGTGTGGTCCGCGACCTCCTGGGGCGAGCTGCGCCGGGACGCCATGGAGGCCGACGCGGCACTGCTGCGCGGCGAGGAGCGCGTGCCGTACGTCCGCCGGGCGCTCCAGGGCGCCGAGGGCCCGGTCCTCGCGGTCTCCGACTACATGCGCCAGGTCCCGGACCAGATCGCGCAGTGGATCGAGCAGGACTACATCTCGCTGGGCGCCGACGGCTTCGGTCTGTCGGACACCCGTGACGCCGCCCGCCGCCACTTCGGCGTCGACGCCCAGTCGATCGTCGCCGCCGCCCTGGCCCAGCTCGCCCGGCGCGGCGAGGTGAAGGCCTCGGCGGTCAAGGAGGCCCGGGAGAAGTACGGCCTGTGAGGCACATCGCATGGTGACGAAGGGGTACGGCCGCGGCCGTGCCCCTTCGTCGTCGGTGGCCCCGGCATGATGGCCGTATGCGTGCCGCCCGTCTGATCAAAATGGTGCTGCTGCTCCAGTCGCGGCCCGCCATGACCGCCGCCGAGCTCGCCCGGGAACTGGAGGTGTCGGAGCGGACCGTCACGCGGGACGCGCAGGCGCTGTCGGAGGCGGGCGTGCCGGTGTACGCCGACCGGGGGCGGGCCGGGGGCTACCGGCTGGTGGGCGGCTACCGCACCCGGCTGACCGGGCTCGACCGCGGTGAGGCGGAGGCGCTGTTCCTCAGCGGTGTTCCGGGGGCGCTGCGGGAGATGGGGCTCGAGGACGCCGCCTCGGCCGCCCGGCTGAAGGTGTCCGCGGCCCTGCTCCCCTCGCTGCGCGACGCCTCCCGTACGGCGGCGCAGCGCTTCCATCTGGACGCTCCCGACTGGTTCCGCGAGCCGAAGACGCCCGAGTTGCTGCCGGCGGTCGCGGAGGCTGTGTGGGACGACCTGCCGATCACGGCGCGCTACCGGCGCGGCGAGGAGGAGGTCGTGCGGGAGCTGGAGCCGTACGGGCTCGTACTCAAGGCGGGCGTGTGGTACCTGTGCGCCCGGGTCTTGGGGCCCGGCTCCTTCCGGGTGTACCGCGTCGACCGTTTCGCGGCCGTCGAGCCCGGCGCGGGGAAGCGTTTCGAACGGGACGGCGGCTTCGACCTGCCCGCCTTCTGGGAGGAGCGGGCCGCGCAGTTCGCGCGGTCCGTCCTGCGGGCCGAGGTGGTGGTGCGGCTGTCCGAGGAGGGCGTACGGCGGCTGCCGCACGCCGTGGGGCCGGTGCCGGCCCGGGCGGCGCTGGAGGCCGTCGGGGCCGGCACCGGCCGCGACGGGGGCGGGTGGGTGACGGTGACCCTGCCGGTGGAGTCCGAAGAGGTCGCCCACACCCAGCTCACGGCGCTCGGGCCGGAGGTCGAGGTACTGGCCCCCGACGCGCTGCGGGAGCGTTTCGCGCGCGGCGCCGAACGGCTGGCCGCGCTGTACCGCCCCTGACGAACCGGTGTACTCCGCGTGCGCCCCCCGGCGCGAGGGCCGATGCTTGAGCCGTGATGGACGAGACGGAGTTCTGGGAGCTGATCAACGACAGCCGCGAGGCCGCCGAGGGTGATCCGGAGGAGCAGGCCGACCTGCTCGTCGAGCGGTTGCTGGCCTGCGAGCCCGAGGTGGTCCTGGACTTCGCCCGTCACTTCGAGTCCCGGTACAACCGGGCCTACCGCTGGGACCTGTGGGGCGCCGCCTGGGTACTTCTCGACGGGGCCAGCGACGACGCCTTCGACTTCTTCCGGTGCTGGCTGATCGGCCAGGGCCGGGAGGTCTTCGAGGGGGCCCTGCACGACCCGGACTCGCTCGCCGACCTGCTGGACGACTTCGACGAGGAGGTCGACGGCGACGGCGAGGAACTCGGCTACGCGGCCGACGAGGCCTACGAGCAGCTCACCGGCACGGTCGCCCCCGATCTGGGCGTCCCGGCCGCCCCGGCGGAACCGGAGGGCACCCCCGTCGACTTCGAGGACGACCGGGAACTCGCCCGGCGTTATCCGAAGCTGTGGGACCGGTTCCGTGAATAGCGCCTCTGGGCACCTCCGGAGGCCGCGGGCCCACTGTGACGTCCCCCGCGGGACCGGCCCGGGAGGTCCAGCAGGTGCGGGAGGTCTCAGATGCGGCCTTGAAGGCGGGCCGCGGCCTCCCGGATCGCGGGGAGGCGCACGGTCAGCGCGGTGCCCGGGCAGGTGGTCCTGAAGCCGTCCCTGTGCCCGGCCAGGGCGGGGAGCAGGACGGTGGCGCCGGACGCGTAGCGGCTGTGGCCGTTGCTGGAGACGAGGCTGACGCTGCCGCGCGGGTCGACTCCGGCCAGGCCCAGTTTCCAGGCGGTCAGCGTGGCGATCGCGTCGGTCATGACGCGGGGCACGGGAGTGCCGGCCGTGAAGGTGCCGATGGCGGCGATGCCCGCCGTGCGGTGGTTGAAGCCCTGGGTGTGGGCGCCGGTGACGGCGCGGTCGGCTCCGCCGGCGCGGCCCTCGTAGATCGTGCCGCAGCGGTCGACGAGGAAGTTGTAGCCGATGTCGTCCCACGCGCGGGCGCCGGTCTGCCCGGCGTACAGGCGGCGGATGACGCCCGGGGTGTCGGAGCAGGCGTAGCCGTTGGGCGAGTCGGTGTGGTGCACGAAGACGGCGACGACCTTGTCGTCGTAGCGCGGGGGCGGCTGGGCGTGCCGCACGGTGGCGTCCAGCCAGGCCGAGCGGGGCACGATCCGCGGCCGGGGGGCGTCGTGCGCCGGGGCGGCCGGACGGGGTACGGCGGCGGGCACGGTCGCGGACGTCGTCCGTCCGGAGACGGACGCGTACAGCAGGACCGCGCCGACGGCGGCGGCGCCCGGCAGACAGCACAGGAGCGCCACCAGGGCACGGCGCGGCCGTTCCGGGCGCGGGCCGCGCGTCCGCCCGGCTCTTCGCACAACACGCATGAGCCCACTCTCGGGCGGTTCCGGTCCGTCCGCGATGTGCGCTCTGCCACCTGGTGGAACCATCGTCCTGGTCCAGGACGTTTCTGGGGGTACACGTACACGTGGCCGGTCCCGGGATCCACGTGCGCGTGGCCGATCACTGGGCCCGTCCCGCGCGTATTCGGGGATCCGAGGAGAAAGGCGGCGTGAGTGGACCTGCTCGACCTGCTGTTGGTGCTGGTGATCCTCGTCTACGCCGCGTCCGGCTACCGGCGGGGACTGGTGGCCGGCTGTGTCTCACTGGCCGGTTTCGTCGGCGGCGCCGTCGTCGGCGTGTGGATCCTGCCGTGGGTGATGGACTTCGTCACGCGCGGGACGACCACGGCGACGGTCACCGCCGTGCTCACGGTGCTGGTGCCGGCCGTGGTGGGGCACGAGCTGGCGGGCCGTCTGGCGCTGCGGCTGCGGCGCGAACTGGACCGCGGGCCGCTGCGGGTGGCCGACGGCATCGGCGGGGCCGCCGCCAACACGCTGGCGGTGCTGATCGTGGCCTGGGTGGCGGCGAGCGTCCTGGCCGCCTCCTCCTCTCCGGTGGTGACGACGGCGATACGCGACTCCCGGCTTCTGGGCGCCGTGCAGAACGCGATGCCGGACACCACCCCGGCGTGGTTCTCACGTGCCACCTCCGCGCTGACCGAGGCGGGCTTCCCGCAGGTCTTCAACCCCTTCGAGAACGAGCCGGCGGCGGGCGTCGCCCGGCCCTCCGGGGACAGCGTGACGGAGAGCGCGACGAACGCCGCCCGGTTCAGCACGGTCAAGATCGAGGGCGCCGCGGGCGACCAGGGCCGCGAGGGCAGCGGGTTCGTGTACGCGCGGGAGCACGTCATGACCAACGCGCACGTGGTGGCGGGCATCGACGATCCGGCCGTACGGGTCGGGGGCGTCGGGCGGTCGTACGAGGCACGGGTGGTGCTGTTCGACCCGCACCGGGACGTGGCCGTGCTCTACGTCCCCGGGCTGCACGCCCCCGTGCTGCGGTTCGACGACACCGCCGTGCGCGGCGACTCGGCGGTGGTCGCGGGCTATCCGCAGGACGGCGACCTGAACCTCCAGGCGGCGACGGTCGCGAACCGGATCCGGGCGACGGGCCAGAACATCTACAACAACGGCACGGTCACCCGGGAGATCTACTCGATCCGCTCCACGGTCCGCCCCGGCAACTCCGGCGGTCCGCTGCTCACCACGGACGGCCGGGTCTTCGGCATGGTCTTCGCCCGCTCCACCTCCGACAACGAGACGGGATACGTCCTGACGGCGGCCGAGGTCGCCCCGGACGCGCGGCGCGCGGCGTACGCGACCGTGCCGGTGGACACGGGCCGGCTGGTGACCTCGTGACCGCCGCTCAGGCGCCGCGGCTCACAGGGGGCGGCCCATGAGGACGTCGTCGACGTAGACGCCGTCCAGGTGGAACTCCTCCGGCTGGACGCCCTCCACCACGAAGCCCTCGGACTCGTACAGCTTTCGGGCGGTGGTGTTGTGGCCCAGCACCCGCAGGGTGATGCGGCGGGCGCCCTGGCGGCGGGCATCCTCGACGGCGGCGCGCAGCAGGGCGCGCCCCACCCCCTTGCCGCGGGCCTCCTCGGACACGGCGAGTCCGCGGATCTGCCGGACGTGCGCGTTCGACGCCAGTTCGGTGGGGAAGCCGAGACGGATGTATCCGACCAGCCGGCCGTCGAGTTCGGCGACCAGGTGGTCGCGCGGTCCCGACCGGGGCCTGAAGAAGGGCTCGTAGGGCTGGCGCGGCGGCGGGGTGACCGCGTGCGCCGTGGACCAGGTCTCGCGGTCGAGGCGGCCGAGGCCGTCCTCGTCGTCGGGTGTGGCGTGGCGTATGCAGGGAACCGGCATGACGGTCACTCTACGGCGCGGTCCTGACCGGCTCGCCGGGATTTCAGCGGCGAGGCGGGCAGGATGGGCGCATGGAACGTTCACGAATCGCGGTGGCCGGCGCGTCCGGTCTGATCGGCAGTGCCCTGGTGCGGTCCCTGGTCGCGGACGGGCACGAGGTGGTGCGTCTGGTGCGCCGTTCGGCCCGCGGCGAGGACGAGGTCTGCTGGGATCCCGCCGGGCGGTACGTGGACGCGGCGGGGCTCGCCGGGTGCGACGCGGTGGTCAACCTGGCGGGCGCGGGCGTGGGCGACCACCGGTGGACACGGGAGTACAAGAAGGCGATCCGGGACAGCCGGGTGCTCGGCACGGCGGCGCTCGCCGAGGCCGTCGCCTCCCTGGACGTGCCGCCGCGGGTGTTCGTCGGCGGCAGCGCGATCGGCTACTACGGCGACACCGGCGAGCGCGCCGTCGACGAGGACGCGCCGCCCGGGGACGGTTTTCTGCCCGCGCTGTGCGTCGAGTGGGAGCAGGCCGCGGCTCCCGCACAGGAGGCGGGCGTCCGGACGGTGTTCGCCCGCACCGGGCTGGTGGTGGCCCGTGAGGGCGGGGCGTGGGGACGGCTGTTCCCGCTGTTCAAGGCCGGGTTGGGCGGGCGGCTGGGAGACGGGCGGCAGTTCTGGTCGTTCATCGCGCTGCACGACGAGGTGGCCGCGCTGCGCCATCTGCTGGACACCGAGAGCCTGTCCGGGCCGGTCAATCTCACCGCGCCGCAGCCGCTGACGAACCGTGAGATCACGGCGGCCATGGGCCGGGTGCTGCACCGGCCGACGCCGTTCTCCGTGCCGGCCCCGGTACTGCGCGCGGTGCTCGGGGAGATGGCGGGTGATGTGCTGGGCAGCGCGCGGGTGGTGCCGAAGCGACTGCTGGAGTCGGGGTTCTTGTTCGCCTTTCCGGGGATCGAGGACGCCGTCCGTGCGGCGCTGTGACGCCTGTGACCGCTCGCCGTGCCACCTTGCGATCGCACCCACGACACCTTGCGACCGCGTGCGACCGCTGTGCGACCGTGCCCTGCCGATGCGCGACTGTCCCTGACCGGGCGCGGCCCTAATCTCGACGCGAACTCGGGTATTCCTGACGCCGGTCGCGGGCATCACCGCTCCACCGGCTGCGCAACCTCGAGGAGGGGCACGTGCTTGAGCCCGCGTATCAGGCGGACGTCGTCGTCGTGGGAGCCGGGGTCGCCGGGCTCGCGGCAGCGCATCGACTCACCAGCGCAGGAGTGACGACCGCGGTCCTGGAGGCCGCCCCTTATGTGGGCGGCCGCATGTCGACGGAGAAGGTCGACGGGTTCCGGCTCGACCGGATCGGACAGATGCTGAACACGTCGTATCCCCAACTGGCCCTGAGCCCGGGGCTCGACGCGCTCGTGCTGCGCCCCTTCGCACCGGGGGTCCTGCTGCACAGCGACGGACGGCACCACCGCGCGGGCGCTCCGGCGCACGGAGGGAGCGCGAGGAGCGCGCTTCACGTAGTGCGCGCCCTGGCGAGCGCCCCCCGCCCGCCGGTTCCCCGGCCGTCGGCCCTCGCCCGTGTGTCCGTTCCCCGGCCGTCCGCCGCGCCCCTCCTGGACGGCCCGCCTCCCGGACGCCGCGGGATCGGCGCGCCGCTGCGGCTGCGCGCCGCGCTCGGCCGGATCGCCGCCACACCGGTCGAGCGCCTGCTGTCCCGGCCCGAACTGACCGCCCGGCAGGCACTGGCCGCCCGCGGTCTGCCCGCCCGCACCGTCGACGGCTTCCTGCGTCCGCTGCTCGCCGCCCTGTTGTGCGACCCGGACCTCACCACGTCCAGCCGCTGCGCGGACCTCGCCCTGCACTCCTTCGCGAGCGGCCGGCTGTGCCTGCCGGAAGGCGGCGCCGAGGTCCTGCCGGAGCTGCTCGCGCGCACCCTGCCGCCCGGCACCGTGCACACCGGCGTGCGGGCCACCTCGGTCTCCACCACCTCGGTGACCACCGCCGAGCACGGCGAGATCCGCTGCCGGGCCGTGCTGGTCGCCACCGACGCGCGCGCCGCCGCAGAGCTGCTGCCCGGGCTGCGCGTACCGGACTTCCACCCGGTGACGGTGGTCCACCACACGACCGCGGAGCCCCCGGAGGCGGGCGGGTACCTCCTGCTCGACGCGGACCGCGGCGGCCCGGTGGCGCACACTTCGGTGGTCAGCCGTGTCGACCCGTCCCGCGCGCCCGCCGGCCGTGCCCTGGTGTCGTCGACGGTCCTGGGCATGCCCCCGGCCGACGTCGAAACGGCCGTACGCCGCCACCTGTCCCGCCTCTACGGCACCTCCACCGCCCGCTGGGAGACGCTCGCCGTGCACCGCACCGATGAGGCCGTCCCCGCGATGCGTCCCCCGCACGACCCGCGGCGCCCGGTGCGGCTGCTGGCGGGCCTGTACGTGTGCGGCGACCACCGGGACACCAGCACCGTCCAGGGGGCGCTGCACTCGGCCCACCGGGCCGCCGCGGCGATCCTGGGGGACCTGGGGGCCGGACGGCCGATGGACCGGGCGGATCCGGCGACGGCGCCGAGAGCCGCCGCCTGAGCGGGAGGCTCAGCCCAGCGCCGCCACCTTGTCCCGGTAACCGCGTACGGGCGTCGCGTCCTTGTACGGCTCCAGCCGGCGTTCGAAGTCCTTGACGCACTCCACCGCACGCACCGAGCGCATGTCCGCGGCCTGGGCCGCCGCCTCGGCGGCCAGGCGGCAGGCCTGGTCCAGGTCGCCGAGGCCGAGGCGGGCCGTGGCCAGGACCACCCGGCAGAACAGCCGGCTGCGGGCGTGGGCCGGGGCACGCAGCCGGAGGGCGCGTTCGGCGTGCCGGGCGGCGGCGCGGTACTGCTGGAGGTCCCGGTGGCAGTGCCCGGAGTCGTCGGCCAGCCGGCCCTCGTCGAAGCGCGCCCAGGAGGGCAACTCGTCACCGGGCCGGGCCGCCTCCAGGGAGCGCTCGGCGCGCACCAGGGACGCGGTGCAGGCGCGCACCTCGCCCAGCACGCCGTGGCCGCGCGCCTCGGCGGCGTGCAGCATCGCCTGCACGGCGGGCGGGGCGGAGCCGCCGAGCCCCTGCTGGGCCACCCTTGCGAGCTGCACGGCCTCCCGCCCGTGGCCGAGGTAGACGGCCTGCCGGCTCATGGAGACCAGCACATAGGCGCCGTAGGGCCGGTCACCGGCGGCCTGGGCGAGCCGCAGCGCCTGCACGAAGTAGCGCTGGGCGAGCCCGTGCGCGGCGATGTCGTACGACGTCCAGCCGGCGAGCCGGGTCAGGTCGGCGGCGGCCCCGAAGAGCCGGCGGCCGGTCTGCTCGCCGTAGGTGCCGCGCAGCATCGGCTCGCACTCGTGCTCCAGGTAGCGCACCAGGGCCTGGCGGGCGTGGCCGCCGCCGTACAGGTCGTCGAGGGTGCGGAACAGCTCGCTGACCGAGCGCAGGGCGGCGATGTCGCCGGCGGTGATCCTCCGGCCCGCCTCCCGGCCGGCCGGGCCCCGCTCGGCCCGGCCGCGCTGCCGGGGCACACCGGGCGCCGAGGGGTCGGGCACGACGAGGGCGGGCCGGTCCGGGCGCCCCTGGGCGGGGACCCGGGTGGCCGGTGCCTCCGCGCGGGCGACCCGGTCGTCGGCCCGGCCGATCAGCCAGTCCCGGCTGGGCACGACGAGACCCGCCGGGGTGAAGGCGATCCTGCGCAGTTCGGTATGGCTGCCGCAGTCCTTGCGCCACAGCCCGCCGACGATGTCGACGGCCTCCTCCGGGGTGGCGGCGAACTCCAGTCCCGCGTACACCGGGGCGCAGGCGTCCAGACCGAGGTCCTGGGCGGTCAGGCGGCGGCCCAGGCGCCGGGTGAAGACCTCCGCGATGAGGGCGGGCGTGGTCCCGCGCGGCTGCTGGCCGCGCAGCCAGCGGGTGACCGACGTCTTGTCGTATCTCAGGTCCAGCCCGTGTTCGAGACCGAGCTGGTCCACGCGGCGGGCCAGACCTGCGTTGGAGAACCCCGCTTCTGCGATGAGCGCGGCGAGCTGGCGGTTGGGAGTGCGCGGCGCGGGTCGTTCCGTCATCTGCGGTGCGGTCTCCTGCCTTTCGGGCATCCACGCGGCCGCGTGGTGCCCGGATTGCCTGTGAGCAGCCCTTATGGCCTCATGAACGGCGCGAATGTAGCGGAGAGTGAGCAACTGACCGCAGAATTCGACCACCATTCATCCGATCGTGTGAGGATTGCCCGCGGGGCTGACGCGTGCCGGCCGGACGTACAGTGACGTGGGCACGCTTCGTGCCTTACGACCTTCCAGGGAGGCGTTTGCCGTGAGTGAGCTGCGGTTCGTCCGCATGGGATTCGGTGCCGAGGCCGTGGACTACGTCCAGGCCTGGGACGAGCAGCGCCGGGTGCACACCGCCCGGTTCGCGGACGAGGTCCCCGACACCGTGCTGCTCCTGGAGCACCCCCCGGTCTACACGGCCGGCCGGCGGACCGAGGACAGCGAGCGCCCGCTCGACGGCACGCCCGTCATCGACGTGGACCGCGGCGGCAAGATCACCTGGCACGGCCCCGGCCAGCTGGTCGGATACCCGATCCAGAAGCTGCCCCGCCCGGTGGACGTGGTGGCCCACGTGCGCCGACTGGAGGAGGCGCTGATCCGCACCTGCGCGGAGTTCGGCCTGGAGACCACGCGCGTCGAGGGCCGCAGCGGCGTGTGGGTGCTCGGCGACCCGGTCGAGCAGCGGCCGTCCCTGGGCGGGCTGTCCCTGGACTTCGACCCGCGCCTGACCGACGAGGAGTTCGACCCGCGGCTGAACGGCCCGGAGTACGCCCCCTCCAACGCCGGTCAGCGCCGCGAGGACCGCAAGATAGCGGCGATCGGGATCCGGGTCGCCAAGGGCGTCACGATGCACGGCTTCGCGCTGAACGTGAACCCCGACAACAAGTGGTTCGACAAGATCATCCCGTGCGGGATCCGGGACGCCGGCGTCGCCTCGCTGGCGGGCGAACTCGGCCGGGACGTCACGATCGAGGAGGTCCTGCCGGTCGTCGAGCGGCACCTGCGGGACGTCCTGGAGAACGCGGAGCTGAAGCCGCGGGAGATCGAGAAGGCGACGGCCTGACCAGGGCCCGGCGAGGGGAATGATCCCCCAGGCCCGCAGGTTGGCCTCACCGAAAGGCGCAACAAGCACGGGCGTACCCTGGTGTACGCCGAAGAATCGAAGCTACAGGGAGCCGGTCGTGTCCGCAGTCGCACCCGACGGACGCAAGATGCTGCGCCTGGAGGTCCGCAACAGCCAGACCCCCATCGAGCGCAAGCCCGAGTGGATCAAGACCCGGGCGAAAATGGGTCCCGAGTACACCAAGATGCAGAACCTCGTGAAGAGCGAGGGCCTGCACACGGTCTGCCAGGAAGCCGGCTGCCCGAACATCTACGAGTGCTGGGAGGACCGCGAGGCGACCTTCCTCATCGGCGGCGACCAGTGCACCCGGCGCTGCGACTTCTGCCAGATCGACACCGGCAAGCCCGAGGCCCTGGACCGCGACGAGCCGCGCCGCGTGGGCGAGTCCGTGGTCACCATGGACCTGAACTACGCCACCATCACCGGCGTCGCCCGCGACGACCTGGAGGACGGCGGCGCCTGGCTGTACGCCGAGACCGTGCGCCAGATCCACCGGCAGACGGCGGACCGCGAGGGCGGCCGTACGAAGGTCGAACTGCTCGCCCCGGACTTCAACGCCGTCCCCGAGCAGCTGGCGGAGGTCTTCTCCGCGCGCCCCGAGGTCTTCGCGCACAACGTCGAGACGGTGCCCCGGATCTTCAAGCGGATCCGCCCCGGCTTCCGCTACGAGCGCTCCCTGAAGGTCATCACCGAGGCCCGCGACTTCGGCCTGGTGACCAAGTCCAACCTCATCCTCGGCATGGGCGAGACCCGCGAGGAGGTCGTCGAGGCGCTCAAGCAGCTGCACGACGCGGGCTGCGAGCTGGTCACCATCACCCAGTACCTGCGCCCCTCGGTGCGCCACCACCCGGTGGAGCGGTGGGTCAAGCCGCAGGAGTTCGTCGAGCTGAAGGAGGAAGCCGAGCAGATCGGCTTCTCGGGCGTGATGTCGGGCCCGCTGGTACGGTCCTCCTACCGTGCCGGGCGGCTGTACCGGATGGCCGTCGAGAAGCGGGGCGCCTACGTCGCCGCCCAGGCGGTCTGACCCGGCTGACCATCCGTCACCCCTCCTGTCCCACAAGCGGGCAGGGAGTGTGTGAAATCGCGCACAAGAAGCTACTGCTCGGTACTGGCCGATACGACGCGGTCCTGACCGTCGCCGCAGATGAGCGGCCCGGTCAGGACCGCGTCAGCCTTTCGGCCCGCGACCGCGAGGCTTCATCGGTGTTTGACCGGCCGGTCACGCCCTGGTAACACCAAGCAGTGACCCTGGACTCACACCACACCAAGAGCCGTCATGAGGGGGACCTCCCATGCAGGCCGCGCACGTTCGCGCCACCGCGATTCCGTCCTTCACCGACGCACTGCGTGCGGTCGAGTCCCTGCTCATGAGCAGCGGCCAGCGCACCGCCCGCCGCAACGCCTGGACCTCCGTCCTGGAGGACCGCCGCCGGGCCAAGGACCGCGTCGAGGCCCAGCGCGTCCTCGACCAGTTCCCCGCCGTCGGTCCCTGATCCTTCCTGCCTGTGCCCGGGGGCCCGTACGGGCACTGCCGTCGTGGGCCGCTCCGGGAGCCACGTAGACTTCGTGCCATGGCGAGGAAGGACAACGCAGCCGAGGCTGCCAACCCCGGGCGACTGAAGCAGATCGCTCTGACCTACAAGATGACCCGCAAGGCCGACAACAAGATCGGTCTGGTACTCGCGGGCGTCTTCATCATCACCTTCGGTGTCCTTCTCGGGATCGGCTTCGTGATCGGCCACCCGATCTACCTCGGCGTCCTGGGCCTGCTGCTCGCCTTCCTCGCGACGGCGATCATCTTCGGACGCCGGGCCGAGCGCGCCGCGTTCGGGCAGATGGAGGGCCAGCCGGGCGCCGCCGCGGCGGTCCTGGACAACGTGGGCCGCGGCTGGACCACCACCCCGGCGGTGGCCATGAACCGCAGCCAGGACGTGGTGCACCGCGCGGTCGGCAAGGCCGGCATCGTGCTGGTCGCCGAGGGCAACCCGAACCGGGTGAAGTCCCTGCTCGCCGCCGAGAAGAAGAAGATGAACCGGATCGTCGCGGACGTCCCGGTGCACGACGTGGTCGTGGGCGACGGCGAGGGCCAGGTCCCGCTGAAGAAGCTGCGCACGACCATGCTGAAGTTCCCGCGCGTCCTGACCGGCCCGCAGGTCACCACCACCAACGACCGGCTGCGCGCCCTCGGCGACCTGATGAGCAACATGCCGCTGCCGAAGGGCCCGATGCCGAAGGGTATGCGGATGCCGAAGGGCGGCCCGAAGGCCCGCTGATCCCGCGCAGACACCCTCTACGAGGACGGGGGCGCCCGGAGTGATCTCCGGGCGCCCCCGTCCTCGTAGGGACGCCTCGCGGACGCCTGGCGCCCCGCGCGCCGTACGAAGCACGAGCGCTGGAACCGAGGCCGGCTCCAGCGGCCAGGGTCTTTCGTCTGGATCACCCCACGAGCCCGGCGTGATCCAGACGAAAGACCCTAGATCCGCACCTCCACCGTGCCCGCCAGCCGGTCGTGCAGGCCGCGGCCGTCGCGGTCCCAGATCAGGGCGGGAACGGCCAGGCACAGCAGAACCGTGCGCAGCAGGGCGCGCAGCGGCTGCACACGGCCGGTGCCGAGGGCGACGACGCGCAGACCGAACAGGCGCTTGCCGGGCGTGAACCCGATCGTGCCGACGGTGAGGATGCCGAGCGCCAGGAAGATGAGCAGTGCCCAGTTGCTCGTGGCCTGGTTGTAGCCGTGCGTGATCAGGCCGTAGGCGATCCACAGGCACAGCGCCCAGTCGACGGCCAGGGCGCCGAGCCGCCGGCCCGGACCGGCGATCGACCCCGGCCCCTGCTCCGGCAGTCCCAGCTGCCGGCCCCGGTGGCCGAAGTCCACTCCCGCGTCCTCCATGGCCGCGCGCGGCCCGGACAGCCATGATCCCACTGCTTGCCTGTTGTCCACCCGACCACCGTACTGCGACGCTGGAATCAGGGGGGTCGGCGGGGTGTCCGCGACCATGACCGCCACCAGAGCCGGTTAACTTCTGCGAAACAAATGGGTCACGCCCGGGAAATCACCCGTCCCTAGGGTCAAGCCCAGCGTGTGCCACAGCACCGGCCGCACCAATGATCTACCACCCCGGCGGGACGGTCGGGAGTAGGAGGAGCTGGATGTTCCAGAACGCCGACGAGGCCAAGAAGTACATCGCGGACGAGGACGTCAAGTTCATCGACGTCCGCTTCTGCGACCTGCCGGGCGTCATGCAGCACTTCACGTTGCCCGCCGAGGCGTTCGACCCCGACGACGAGCAGGCCTTCGACGGATCCTCGATCCGTGGCTTCCAGGCCATTCACGAGTCCGACATGGCCCTGCGCCCCGATCTGTCCACCGCGCGCGTGGACCCGTTCCGCCGGGACAAGACGCTCAACATCAACTTCTTCATCCACGACCCGATCACCGGCGAGCAGTACTCCCGTGACCCGCGCAACGTGGCGAAGAAGGCCGAGGCGTACCTGGCGTCCACCGGGATCGCCGACACCGCGTACTTCGGTCCTGAGGCGGAGTTCTACGTCTTCGACAACGTCCGGTTCCGGACCGCCGAGAACGAGTCCTTCTACCACATCGACTCCGAGGCGGGCGCCTGGAACACCGGCGCGCTGGAGGACAACCGCGGCTACAAGGTCCGCTACAAGGGCGGCTACTTCCCGGTCCCGCCGGTCGACCACTTCGCCGACCTGCGCGCGGAGATCTCCCTGGAACTGGCGAAGAACGGCCTGAAGGTGGAGCGCCAGCACCACGAGGTGGGCACCGCCGGCCAGGCCGAGATCAACTACAAGTTCAACACCCTGCTCGCCGCCGCCGACGACCTCCAGCTGTTCAAGTACATCGTGAAGAACGTCGCCTGGCGCAACGGCAAGACGGCGACCTTCATGCCGAAGCCGATCTTCGGCGACAACGGCTCGGGCATGCACGTCCACCAGTCGCTGTGGAGCAACGGCGAGCCGCTCTTCTACGACGAGGCCGGCTACGCGGGCCTGTCGGACACCGCCCGCTACTACATCGGCGGCGTCCTCAAGCACGCCCCGGCGCTGCTCGCCTTCACCAACCCGACGGTGAACTCGTACCACCGTCTGGTGCCGGGCTTCGAGGCCCCGGTGAACCTGGTGTACTCGCAGCGCAACCGCTCCGCCGCGATGCGCATCCCGATCACCGGCTCCAACCCGAAGGCCAAGCGCGTGGAGTTCCGCGCGCCTGACTCCTCCGGCAACCCGTACCTGGCCTTCTCGGCGCTGCTGCTCGCGGGCCTGGACGGCATCAAGAACAAGATCGAGCCGGCCGAGCCGATCGACAAGGACCTGTACGAGCTGGCGCCCGAGGAGCACGCCAACGTCGCCCAGGTCCCGACCTCGCTCGAGGCCGTCCTGCGGGCACTGGAGGACGACCACGAGTTCCTGCTCCAGGGCGACGTGTTCACGTCCGACCTGATCGAGACGTGGGTCGACTTCAAGCGCACGAACGAGATCGCCCCGCTCCAGCTGCGCCCGCACCCGCACGAGTTCGAGCTGTACTTCGACGTCTGATCGACGTCCGGCCGGCGTCTGGTCGGCGTCTGCGGTCGGCGTCTGGTCGGCGTCCGATCGGCAGGCGTCATGGTGAGGGCCGCCCCCCGGTACGGGGAGCGGCCCTCGGTCGCGTCGCCTGCCGGTCGCGTCGCCTGCCGTCAGCGCACCACGACCACCACCGGGCCGCCGCCGTAGCCGTAGCCCCAGCCGTAGCCCCAGCCGTAGCCGCCGAAGCCGGGGCCGAAGAAGCCGCCGCGGCCGAATCCGCCGCACCAGCGGGACCACCAACCGCAACCGCCACCATGGGTGACACTGGTGGAGACTGTGGAGAGATGGGCGGGAGCCGTAGCCGGGGTCGCTGCCGAAGCCGTGCCCGCCGCGCCGAGGGCGGTGCCGGTCGCCATCAGAACACCGACTGCGGACATTGCGAAGAGACGCCTAGCACGCTGTGCTTTCATGGAAATACCTTCCTTTCCACCCCCTCGTGCGCTTTCGGGCACGAGAAGAATGGCCGCGGCCGCAGCCGGAAAGGGTTCGGCGGCGCGGTCGTAGGTGTTGCCGCGAGTACAGGCGGCAGGGCCCGCGCGGTCGCGCTGTCAGCCCCGTGAGCAGGGTCTTCGGCCGACGCCGGGCCTGTTCCCGGACCGCCGCCCTCACCCATAGAGGCTAGCTTCCCCTCGGCCGCGCAGCATCTTGAGCGATCACTTCACAGCAACGATCGCTTCACAGCGCTCCCGTAGTAGGGGGATGATTCCTCGTCGGCATCAAGGACGGATAAGGACCGGAGAGGTAACGGGGATGACCGAGCACGACGATCTGGAGCGCGAGTTCGATCACCGGTGGGCGCGTGCCGCCGAGCACAAGGAGCCGTCCGCCCGTGCCCGTATGCTCGCCGCGCGCTGGAAGCACAACCCGCCGGGGCCGGTCCCGTTCCGCGCCGACCCGGATCCGGTCGCACCGCGCCGCTCGTCGTGGATATCCACGGTCGTGGTCCTCGGCTGCGTCGCCGCGGTGATCGTGCTCCTCGGGTACGCCCGGACACACGGCCGTCTCTGAGTCATGGGAGGCCCGGAAGGCCCCGGTGCTCACCCCACGCGCACGCGGACTCACAGGCGGCTTTGCCCCTCCTGGAGCCGATCGGGGCCGCTCCATGGGCATCCGCAGGTGCACACTGGATGGCGGGACGAGTGCCTGACTGCGGGGTGATGCAAGATGCAGAGCCGCTTCCGGAGCGACCGACGGCTGACCGTGCGCATGGGGGTCACGCTGTTCCTGCTCGGGCTGCTGTACGTGGCGTTCGTGGCCGTACTGATCGTGTTGCTGAAGTCCTGGGTGCTGGTCGTGGTGATCGCGGCCGGCGTGCTCGCCGCCCAGTACTGGTTCTCCGACCGGATCGCCCTGTTCGCGATGCACGGCCGGGTGGTGGAGCGGGAGGAGTATCCCGAGCTGCACGCGGTGGTCGACCGGATGTGCGCCATGGCGGACATGCCCAGGCCGACCGTCGCCGTGTCCAGCATGGACATGCCAAACGCGTTCGCGACCGGGCGGAACCCGGACAACGCCGTGGTGTGCGTGACCACGGGGCTGCTGAGGCGGTTGGAACCGGCTGAGCTGGAGGGCGTGCTCGCGCACGAGCTGTCGCACGTGGCGCACAAGGACGTCGCCGTGATCACGGTGGCCTCCTTCCTCGGGGTGGTCGCGGGCCTGGTCGTACGGTTCGCCTTCTACTCGGAGCTGTTCGGCGGGCGCGGGCGCAAGGACCAGAACACCCTCGCCGTGTTCGCCATGGTGATGGGGGTCTCGGCGGCCGTGTACGCGATCAGCTTCCTGCTGATCCGGGCGCTGTCCCGGTACCGGGAGCTGGCCGCGGACCGGGCGGCGGCGCTGCTCACCGGACGACCCTCGTCGCTGGCCTCCGCGCTCACCAAGGTGACCGGTGACATCGGCCGGATCCCGTCCGAGGACCTGCGCACCGCACAGGCCTTCAACGCCTTCTACTTCACGCCGGCGCTGGGCTCCGAGCCCGGCATCTCCCGGCTGTTCTCCACCCACCCGAGCCTGGAGCGCCGGCTGGAGCAGCTCGCGCAGATCTCCGCCGAGCTGGGCGAGGCCGCGACTCCGGGGAAGGCGGGCTGAGGATGGGGCTCCTGGACATTCTGCTCGGCCGCACCAAGCCCGCCCTGCCCGACCTGGACCAGCTGTTCGCGCTGCCGTCGGCGGCCGTGACCCTCGAGGCGGCGGCCGGCTTCACACCGACCGGGCAGGGCGCGGTGTGCTTCGCCACGGTCGAGGGCGCGGCCTTCGAGCAGACGCACCGCGAGGTCCAGGCCCTGCTGGACGCCGACGCCGAGCGCGGGGGAGGGCGGCCCGTGGAGCTGACCCAGGACTCCTACGGCTACTCCTGGCTGGTCTCCCGCCGCACCCCCGACCAGCTGCCGGAGCTGGTCAACGACCTGCACGCGGTGAACAGCGCGATGGAGGTCAACGGCTTCGGACCCCAGCTCCTGTGCTCCCTGGCGGGCTTCCACGACGACGCCGGCCGGCGGCTGGCGCTGGTGTACCTCTACAAGCGGGGCACCTTCTACCCGTTCGCGCCGCTGGCCGGCCAGGCGCAGCGGCGCGACAACCCGCTGGAACTCCGGGTGAAGGCGGCCCTGGCCGACGACCTGCGCATCGAGCCGGACCTGAGCCGCTGGTTCCCGGTGTGGGGTGCCCCGGGCCTGTGAGCGCCCCGCGGGACCCCTCGGAACGAGCTCCCGATGTCAGTGGTGTCGGGCAGGATGCCGTCAGGCACCACTACGGGCGGAGGTCTCATGGGCGGGGAGCCCCGGTACATCGACGTGACGGAGCGACGGGCCAGGCTGGCCCTGCGGCACCGGCTGGCCGCCGGGACGCGGGCGGGGACGCCGGAGGAGGTCGCCCGGGCGCTGGTGGCACTGCACGGAACGGACCCGGCGACGGTGTACCTGGGCGTGGGCGCCCGCCTGGCGGAGCCGGCCGGGACGGTGCCGCAGACGGAGCGCGCGCTGTACGAGGACCGCACGCTGGTGCGGATGCACGGCATGCGGCACACGATCTTCGTCTTCCCGGCGGAGCTGACCGCCGTCGTCCACGCCTCGACCGGTATCGCCGTCGCCGCCCGCGCCCGCGCCGCCCTGATCAAGGACATGGCGAAGGCGGGCGCGCCGGACGCCGCCTGGCTGAAGGAGGTCGAGGAGTCGACCCTGGCCGCGCTGGCCCGCCGCGGGCAGGCCACGGCCGCCGAGCTCGCCCAGGACGAGCCGCGTCTGCGGGAGCAGTTCGCGTACGCGGCCGGGAAGAGCTACGAGGGCGTGCACTCGGTCTCCTCGCGGCTGCTGCGTGTCCTGGGCGTGGAGGGCAAGGTGGTCCGGGGCCGGCCGCTCGGCTCCTGGACGTCCACGCAGTTCCGCTGGGCCCTCGCGCCCGAGCACCCCGAACTGGACGTCGCCGCCGCCCAGAGCGACCTGCTGCGCCGCTGGCTCGCGGCCTGCGGCCCGGCGACCGAGGCCGACCTGAAGTGGTGGACGGGGTGGCGGGTGACGGACGTGCGGCGGGCGCTGGCCGCGGCGGGGGCGCGTGAGGTGAGGGTGGACGAGGGCACGGCGTACGTCACCGAGGACGACGTCGCCCCGGTGGCCGGGCCGGAGGAGCCGTGGGCGGCCCTGCTGCCCGGCCTCGACCCCACGGCGATGGGCTGGCAGCACCGGGACTGGTACCTCGCGCCCCGGTTGCGGCCGGCCCTGTTCGACGGCAGCGGCAACGTCGGCCCGACGGTGTGGTGGAACGGCCGGGTCGTCGGGGCCTGGGCCCAGCACCCCGACGGCGAGGTCGTCTGGCGGATCCTGGACCGGGAAGGGGTGGGCGCGGAGGCGGAGGCGGCGATCGCCCGGCAGGCGCGGGAGCTGGAGAGCCGGCTCGGCCCGACGCGGGTGACACCGCGCTTCCGCACACCGCTGGAGAAGGAGCTGGCGGCGTAGGTGATGGCGTAGGTGGGGCCGGGCACCCCGCGTCCGCGGGGCGCCCGGTGTCGGGCTCAGCGCGAGTACCGCATCAGCGCCCGCACCATGTGACACGTCGAGTTCGACGGCGGGTGCACGCCGATGAGTTCGGCGATGCCGCGTATCGTCTCGTCGCGGGCCTGGTGCGGCAGGTAGACGCCCGAGTCGAGCAGGGCGATGGCGAGCCGCATCGCCTTCAGACGGCGGTTGTGGATGACGTACCACTCACGCGGACGCCCCGGCGGCAACGGCCGCTTCGCGACGGGTTCGTAGGGCAGGTCGAGCCGGACGGGACGCTTCGCGGTGGACTGGGTCGGCAACGGCTTCGGCTTCAGTGCGGCAGCGGCCACAGGCATCCTCCTGTCGCGGTGGGAGCGCCGCGAAGGGGCCCCGGCGACGCTCTCGAACACTGCTTCAATTCTACTGCCCGGCACTGACAAAACGCCCTGGCCACAAGGGCTTTCGGGGCTGGAGTGACGCAGGCGGGAGACGGGTTTCCACGGGTTTTCAGCGGCGGTCTCCGCATCGGTCTCCGCGGCGGTATCGGCGGCAGTTTCCGCAGCGGTTGCCCGTATCCGTCTCCCGTGGGTCCTTCGCGTACCGTGGCCGCATGGAGATCTGGATCAATCCGGCCTGTTCGAAGTGCCGCAGCGCCATCGGGCTGCTCGACGCCGAGGGTGCCGAGTACACCGTGCGCCGCTATCTGGAGGACGTCCCGACCGCGGAGGAGATCCGGGCGGTGCTCGGGCGGCTGGGACTCGAGCCGTGGGACATCACCCGGACGCAGGAGGACGTCGCGAAGGAGCTGGGGCTGAAGGACTGGCCGCGGGACGCCGGGGCGCGCGAGCGCTGGATCGCGGCGCTGGCCGAGCACCCGAAGCTGATCCAGCGTCCGATCATCACGGCCGACGACGGCACCGCCGTCGTGGCGCGGACCGAGGAAGCGGTGCGGGACGCGCTCGGGCGCGGGTGAGCGCCGCCGGGCGCGGCACGCGGCGCCGCCAACTCCCGGGTGACACAGGTCACTTCAACTGGTACCGCAACCGCTGAGTAACCTCGTTCGGCATTCCGTACCCAGCGGCGTACGCTCCCCCACCTCTTCAGGAGGCGCGCATGTCGCGTAGGCGAACCGTCAGCACGAAGAAGAAGGTCGCGCTGCTGGTCACGGCCGCGGCGGTGGCCGGCGGCGGGGCCTTCGCCCTGGCCGCCACGTCCAACGCCGCCCAGCCGGAGGCCCCGCGGATCCTGTCCGCAGCGGACTCGACGGTCTGTCAGGGGCTCGCCACCGCCCTCGGCAACAACCAGAAGTTCATCGACGGCCAGTGGGCCGACCCGGACGCGCTGTCCGAAGCGCGGATCGCCAACCGGCAGGCGGTCATCGAGGAGATCAAGCGCAAGCAGGCCGCGTCCGGGTGCACGGTGGGGGAGTCGGTTCAGGACTCCCAGGCCGGGCAGCAGAACGGTCAGGAGGCCGGCCAGCGGTCCGGAAACGCCGGAAACGCCGACGGCGACGTCGCCGCGTCCGGCCGGCAGGTGTGCCAGGGCTCCACGGTGACGCTCTCCGGCGAGGGCGGCGCACCGGCCGCGTCCAGCAACCAGTTCCCGGCCGGCACCACGCTGAAGGTCACCAACCTGGACAACAACAAGTCCACCACGGTGAAGGTCACGTCCGTCTCCGGCAGTTGCGTCCTGCTCAACGACGCGGCCTTCGAGGAGGTCAGGGAGCCGGGCAAGTTCCTGATCCGGCGCGCGCTGATCGAGAAGGTGGGCTGACGCCCGCCCCCATGGGCGAGGGCCCGCTGTTCCCGTCCGGGAGCGGCGGGCCCTCGCAAGCACCGCGTGAACCGCGGCACAACCAGGCCGGGTAACACGGGGTTCACATTCGGGCAATGGCCGGGAAACCGCTCCTTGACAGGCTGCTGAACAGCCGCCGCGGCGCACCGTGCCGCGGCGTCGCCGCGCCCGTGAGCGCGCGCGAGTGAGACCCCGGAGGAAGTGGCCCGTGACCTTCAAGGCTGAGTACATCTGGATCGACGGCACCGAGCCGACGGCCAAGCTGCGTTCCAAGACGAAGATCCTCGGCGACGGCGCCAAGGGCGCCGAGCTGCCGCTCTGGGGCTTCGACGGGTCCTCCACCAACCAGGCCGAGGGACGCTCCTCCGACTGCGTCCTGAGGCCGGTCTTCTCCTGCCCGGACCCGATCCGCGGCGGCGACGACATCCTCGTGCTGTGCGAGGTCCTCGACATCACGCTCGCCCCGCACCCGTCCAACACGCGGGGCGCGCTGGCCGAGATCGCGGAGCGGTTCGCCGCGCAGGAGCCGGTCTTCGGCATCGAGCAGGAGTACACCTTCTTCGACGGCTCCCGCCCGCTCGGCTTCCCCGAGGGCGGCTTCCCGGCCCCGCAGGGCGGCTACTACTGCGGTGTCGGCGCCGACGAGATCTTCGGCCGGGAGATCGTCGAGGCCCACCTGGACAACTGCCTGACGGCGGGGCTCGGCATCTCCGGCATCAACGCCGAGGTCATGCCGGGCCAGTGGGAGTTCCAGGTCGGCCCGCTGTCCCCGCTCCAGGTCGCCGACCAGCTGTGGGTGGCCCGCTGGCTGCTCTACCGCACCGCCGAGGGCCACGGCATCTCCGCCACCCTCGACCCCAAGCCGGTCAAGGGCGACTGGAACGGCGCCGGCGCCCACACCAACTTCTCCACCAGGGCGATGCGCGAGGGCCCCGAGGGCTACGCCGCGATCATCACCGCGTGCGAGGCGCTCGGCGAGGGCTCCAGGCCGATGGACCACGTCAAGAACTACGGGGCCGGGATCGACGACCGCCTCACCGGCCTGCACGAGACCGCCCCGTGGGACGCGTACTCCTACGGCGTCGGCGACCGCGGCGCCTCGGTCCGCATCCCCTGGCAGGTCGAGCGGGACGGCAAGGGCTACATCGAGGACCGCCGGCCGAACGCCAACGTCGACCCGTACGTCGTCACGCGCCTGCTGATCGACACCTGCTGCACCGCCCTGGAGAAGGCCGGGCAGGTCTGATCCGCACGGGTGGCGCGGCCGCCGGGCGCCGGCTTGCCGCCGGGAGGTGTCCGCGCAGTGAGAAGAGGGTCCGGTCCGGACACGGGGTCTGCTTCAATGGGGGCATGGTCGGCTTCCGGAAGTGCGTCGCGAAGAGTCGCGACGACCTCGAGCCGTTCTGGCCCTCCCGTCAGCACCACGACTTCGACCGGCTCTGTTGCCGCGCGCCGAACGCGCGGGCCCGGTAAAGCCGTACACCCCGGCCTCCGGCCAGCGCGGAACGACGTACGTCCCGACGCGCCCGACCACGAACTCGCGGCCGTCGGTCCCCCGGCGAACCTCTCCCGCGAAAGAGCTGACCTGTCATGGCGACCACCCGTTCTCTGACCGAAGCCGCCCTTCCCGCCCCCGCCTCCTCCCGCTCCCCCTACCCCGCTGCCGCACGGCACCGGCTTCGGGCCGTGGACCGGGACGAGGTCGTGGAGATCGCCGATCTCCTGCCGCCCGGCGCCACCTGGTTGCCGGCTCCGCAGCACGCCCTGCCCAGGCTGCCGGGCCGGCCGCCGATGGTCGGCTACCTGGTGCTCGTGCCCGCCGACCAGCAGCCGCCGTTCCTGTCGGTGGCGGTGCCGGACCACCCGGAGGCCGGGGCGGACGGCGACACCGCGCACGGTGCCGGCGACCCGCTCGTCCGCATCGACACCGTACGGCGGATCGCGGAGGCGGACGGGCGCGAACTCGACCTCACCTTCCTGGAGTTCGAGCTGCTGGCCCACCTCGTGGCCCACCCACACCGGGTGCACAGCCGCGACCAGCTGGTCACCACGGTCTGGGGCTACGGCCATGTGGGCGACGGCCGCACCGTCGACGTCCACATCGCCCGGCTGCGCCGCAAACTGGGCACCGAGCACCGCAGGGCGATCCAGACCGTACGCCGCGTAGGCTACAAGTACGCTCCGCCGACCGGACGTTGACCTCTGCCGAGGGCAGAATCCGGTTCCCTGCCACGGCCCGGACGGGCACAGTCACCGGTATGAGACTTCTGGTGCTGGGTGGTACGGAGTTCGCGGGGCGGGCCGTCGCCGAGGCGGCGGCCGGGCGCGGCTGGGATGTGACGGTCCTGAACCGGGGGCGGCACGCGCCCGTTCCCGGGGTGCGGTCGCTGCACGGCGACCGCACCGCGCCCGACGGGCTCGCGGCCCTGGCGGACGGCGCGTGGGACGCGGTCGTCGACACCTGGTCGGCCGCGCCCCGCGCGGTCAGGGACGCGGCGCGGCTGCTGCGGGACCGCGCCGGCCGGTACGTGTACGTGTCGACCTGCTCGGTGTACGCCTGGGCCCCGCCCGCCGGCTACACCGAGACGGCCCCGCTGGTGGAGGGCGCCGAGGCCGGTGCCGAGCAGACGGATTACCCGCAGGACAAGCTCGGCGCCGAGCTGGCCGCGGTGGAGGCCTTCGGGGCGGACCGCTCGGTGCTCGTACGGGCCGGGCTGATCCTCGGACCGCACGAGAACATCGGGCGGCTGCCGTGGTGGCTGAACCGGATCGCCCGGGGCGGCCCCGTACTGGCGCCCGGTCCGCGGGACCTGCCCCTTCAGTACATCGACGTCCGCGACCTCGCCGCGTGGATCCTCGGCGCGGTGGAGCGGGAGCTGAGCGGGCCGTACAACATGATCAGCCCGCAGGGGCACGCGACGATGGGCGAGCTGCTGGAGGCCTGCGTGCGGGCCACCGGCGCCGACGCCGAGCTGCGCTGGACCGATCCGGAGACGGTTCTCGCCGCGGGCATCGAGCCCTGGACGGAGTTGCCGGTGTGGATGCCACCGGGCAGCGAGGGCCACCACGCGCTGCACGGCGCCGATGTCAGCCGGGCTCTGGCGACCGGTCTGCGCTGCCGTCCCGTGACCGAGACGGTCGCGGACACCTGGGCCTGGCTCCAGGCCCTTGGCGGTACGGCCCCCCAGCGGCCGGACCGGCCTCCGGTGGGCGTGGATCCGGCCCTGGAGGCGAAGGTGCTCGGGCTCTAGTGCCCCGACAGGCGACGTTCGCGCCGTCGCGACCCCCGGCACGTTCCCCCGAGCTCTTCGAGCAGGGGGTCACCCACTCGCCGCACCGGCCGAAGGCCCAAGTACGTCCACTACGAGGACTTCCGGCCGGCACTCCCCCAAGCTCTCCGAGCAGGGGGACCTCCAGAGCACGCGCCGGAGGCCGCTCCTTGACGGGCGAACGTTGCCTGCCGCGGCACCAGGCGGTCCGGGTGCCCGCCGATGCTGCTGCAACTCGCAGCAGAATAGGGGCAGTTGTGACCTGATTGACCCACGGATCGCGCATCAATTCGTGGGTCGGCTGAACACCCCCGGGACCGCTTCCGTATCCATGGGAGCCGCTTCACCCCTGTCGGGCGCCTCGATGCTGCCCCGCAAGGAAGTCAGAGGAGTTCCATGGGACGCAACACACGCAAACGCCGAATGCCGCCGGCCACCAAGGCCATAGCCGGGGCGGCGGCCCTGGCGCTCGGTGGGGGCGGGATTGTCTGGGCGAACTACTACGCATCCGCGCACGAGTCGAAGAACGACGCGTGGGGAGGCAACCGGACGAAGGCCGTCAACGCGCAGGTCGCGACGATCTCGTGCCCGGACGTCGGCCAGGAGCTCACCGCCGTGCCGGAGCAGGCCCGTGGAGAGGTCGACGGCGAACTCGCCACGCTCGACCAGCAGATCACCGAGGCGTACCAGCGGCTGGCGACCACGCGCGACGCACAGGCCAGGGACGCGAGTTTCGTCCGCAACTCCATCCTGGGTCCGCTGAAGGACCGGCGGAAGGTGATCCTCGACCGGATCAAGCTGGAGATCACCCGGGTCGGCGGCAACACCCCCGGCGACCTCGACGATCTCGCACCCTGCACCGGCACCCCCGCCGAGCAGAACCAGACGGGCGCGGGCGCCGACGAGGCCGGCCAGGACACCGGGCAGGACACCGGGCAGCCGGGCGGCAACGGCGGCCAGAGCGACGGCGGCCAGCAGGGCGGCGACGGGCAGCAGGGCATCGGCGGTCAGGCCGGAAACGGCCCGGTCGCGGCGGACTTCGTGGACATCACCACGGTCCAGCCCAACGTCCCGGCCAAGCCGCGCAAGAACCGCAACGCGTCGACCGGTTCCTTCACCACGCGCTGCGGTGTGAACGCCAACGGCAACCACAACACCGACAATGTGATCGTGGCGCCCGGCGTGGCCAACGGCGCCCACCACCTGCACGACTACGTCGGCAACCAGAAGATCGACGCGTTCGCGAGCAACGACACGTTCCTCCAGGGCGGCACCAGCTGCCGGAACAAGAATGACCTGTCGTCGTACTACTGGCCGGTGGTCCGGGTCCAGGACGGCACGCAGGACTTCGACCAGGACGCGGACGGCGGTGGCAAGGAGGGCAACGTCGGCCGGATCCTGAAGCCCCTGCAGGCACAGATCAAGTACGTGGGCAGCCCGACCGGCAAGGTCGTCGCCATGCCGCAGTTCCTGCGCATCATCACCGGTGACGCCAAGACCACGACCAACGGTCTGGCCAACGCCAACGCGCACTGGAGCTGCACCGGCTTCGAGAACAAGGTCCAGCTGACGGAGCAGTACCCGATCTGCCCGCAGGGCAGCAGGATGGTCCGCACGTTCGCCTTCCAGAGCTGCTGGGACGGGCAGAACACCGACAGCGCCAACCACCGTACGCACGTGGCCTTCGCCGACGAGCGCGGCAACTGCCCCAGCGGCTTCAAGGCCATCCCGCAACTGATGATGCGCCTGGTCTACGACGTGCCGCAGCCGGCCGTCGAGAACGGCGTGGTGAAGAACGCCTACGCGGTCGACGGCTTCCCGGAGCAGCTCCACAAGGCGGCCACCGACCACGACGACTTCATCAACATCACGAACGGCGGCCTCGCGAACAAGATCGCCAACTGCATCAACTCGGGCCGGAACTGCAAGTGACGCACTGAGCCGTTGATCCATCGAGGAAGGCCGGCGGCGGGAGATCCCGCCGCCGGCCTTCGCCGTTTGGCCGTGAGTGGGGGCGGCTCAGCCGCCGTGGGCGCTGTGGTCGGTGCCGGTCTCCACGTCACCGCCGAGGGTGGCGCGCAGCGCGGTGACCACGCCGCTGTCGCCGACGGCGACCCACTTGCGGCCGACGAGGTAGGAGCCGCCGTAGTCCTTGGCCTCGTCGATCCACTCCCGCCGGCCGCGGTCGGTGGCGAAGGTGGCGAGGACGAACCTGCCGGTGGCGTTGGTGCAGATCGCCTGCCGGATGGTGTCGGCGTCGGTCTGCATGTCCGGCTCGCACTTCACCTCGGCGGCCAGGCTCTCCAGGCTGCCGGTCGCCGTCGGCGGCACCTCCGCCGCCGCGCCGTCGCCGGAGCCGCACCCCGTCAGCGCCAGTGCCGCCGCGACACCGGCCACCGCGAGCATCGGTCGGGTCACCCTCATCTGTTCCTCCGGTCGCTTCCGGCACTCCGTTCCCGGCGGCACGAGCCACAGGCATGCCGTACCGGGCCCCGGCAGGGGCCGCCCTCCGATACGGCTCCGGCGCGCACAGCGCTCAATCAGGTGGACGGCGCCTGAACGCGCGTGCGAACGTGAGCCGGTGAACCAGGACTGGGAAGACCGCGTGGCCGCCGCCTGGGCCCGCTTCGACGACTACTCCGAGCACGAGGCGCCCTCGTTCCGGGCGCGGATCGACGCGCTCGTCGCCGAACTGCCGGACGGCAGCCCGCTCGGCCCGTTCGAGCAGGCCTGCGCCTGGGACTCCACCGGCCACTCGGACCGGGCGGTGCCGCTCTACCAGGAGGCGCTGGCGCGCGGCCTGAGCGGCTACCGGGGCCGCCGGACCAGGATCCAACTGACCAGCTCGCTGCGGAACATCGGCCGGCCGGAGGAGGGCGTCAAGCTGCTCACGCCAGAACTTGACGCGTCCTGCGACGAGTTGGACGACGCCGTCCGGGCGTGTCTGGCCCTGTGCCTGTCCAGTCTCGGCCGTGACCGCGAGGGCCTGTCGCTCGTCCTCGGCGCCCTCGCGCCCCACCTGCCCCGCTACCAGCGCTCGATGGCCAACTACGCCCGGCTGCTGGTCGAGCGGGAGGACTGAGACCACCGGACCGCGGTGTGACCAAGGATCGGCTCGCTCGTTTGCCTGGACGTGCAGTCACAGGATGTCGCCCCGCGCCACAAGTCCTCCCCCGGGCCGGTCGTCGATGCCGAGCGGGCCGAGGCCGCGCTCCTCGAGCACTATCCGCGGCTGGTCCGGCTCGCCTATCTGGTGCTGCCGCCCGGACTCGGACGGGGCCGCCGCGTGCTCACCGCGCACGCGCTGGCACAGCGGGCGCTGCCGCGCGGCCGGGCCTCGGCGTCCGTGATCCCGGCCCAGTCGGCCGGCCGCGAGTCCGACCCGGGCTACGCCTTCGTCCGCCTCCACGTGATCCGCACGGCACTGGGGGCGGGCCGCCCGCTCCGGCGCAGGGTCCGGCCCGGACGCGCACAACTGCCGCCGCTGCTGCCCCTGGTGTGGGGCCTGCGCCTGTTCCCGCGCTCGGGCGGCGCCGACGAACTCGCCCTGGACCAGAAGCTGGCGACCCTGTCCGGACCGGCCCGTGCCGCCTATGTCCTGCGCGGCCTGGAAAGGCTCCCGGACCCCGCCGTTCGGGAGGTGCTGAAGGCCGCCGGCGTGGCCGACCCGGGCGCCGCGCTGCGCCAGGCCGACCGCCTGCCCGCCCAGTACGCGCTCCTCGACTCCCCCGAGTTCGACCCCTGCTCGTTGCAGGCCCGGCCCACCGACCTCAAGCGGCGCAGGCAGCGCACCAGGGCCGCGCTCGCCGCGGCGGCGGCCCTCACCGTGTCCGGTGCGCTGGTCGCCCTGCCGGGCGGCGGCTGGGGCCCCGACGGCGCCGCCGAGCCCGCCTACGCGCACAACCCGTCCGCCGAGGCCGCCCTGGACCCGGGCAGGCTGATCAGGATCGCCCCCACCGCCTGGCGGACCTCCGCGCGGCTGGACCTCTCCGTGTGGCCGGCCCGCGGCGGCCTGACCGGCGACACGGCCCTGCTGCGCCGCGCCCTCGCCGTCTGGGCCCGCCCCGGCGGGTCCGTACGGGTCTCGGCCACCCCCGGCACCGCCTCGGGCGGCCCCGCGGGACCACCGCAACTGCTCTACGCCGGCGACGTCGACAACGCGCGCGTGGTGCTCTTCTACGACGGCCTGCGCATCGCCCGCTACGCCGAGCCGAAGGACACCGCGGCCGGGGCCGCTCTCGACTTCGCCCGGGTCGACGGCGCCGCCGGCACGGAGGCGAGCGCGGTGGTGCTGGGCCGCTCCGACCGCAACGTCCGCTATCTGACGGCGCCCTGGGTGAAGGCGGCGGCCGAGCGGGACCTGCTCAAGCCGGACGCGGGGGCGATGGACCTCGGTCTCACGGACGGAGTCACCGGGCCCCTGGCCGGCCCGGTCCAGCAGACCGGTGCCTGCACCTCGTGGAACGTGCTCCAGCTGACCGGCGAACCCGGCACGCATGTCCTGGCCGACCTCGGCGAGTTGGCCCCCGCCCGCCTCACCACGGGCCGCCCGGACACCCCGCAGGAGGTGTCCGGCGCGGCGGGGCTGCGCGCCTGGGCGCCGCTGGCCTGCTCACTGGGTTCCGTGCGCGCACAGGGCGTCCGCTCGGTCAACGCCTGGGCGTACGCCGAGCAGCCGCTGCCCGACGCGACCGGCACGGCCTCGTGGGTGTGCACCCGGGCCGAGACCTGGCGCGGCGACGGGCCCCGGGTGCTGGCGCAGTTCCACACCCCCGGCGGGAAGTACGCGGCGGTCGCGGCCCAGGCCGAGAACGTGCCGGCGTGCGGCGCCCGCGATCCGCACGTGCTGGCCGGGGTGCTGTGGAAGTCGCAGGCGGGCACCTGGTACCTGCTCGCGGCCGGCAGCCGGGACACCGCCTCGATCAGCGCCACGGGCGGGGTCCGCGCCTCCTCCCAGGGCCGCTTGCTCGCCGTACGGACCCGGCAGGGAGCCCAGGCCGACCTGAGGGGAACGCTGGACGACGGCAGGTCCGTCGACGTGCTGCGCCAGAAGTGACCGGCCGGCGTGGCGGCGTGACCGGGGCCGAACACCGCGGTCGGTCCTCTCCGGCCCGTTCGGGGGCCGGAATCGATCGGTAAGGTGTTCGTATGACTACCGGGGTTCGCCGCAGGATGGGGGTCGAGGAACGACGGCAGCAGTTGATCGGCGTCGCCCTCGAACTGTTCAGCCGCCGCTCGCCCGACGAGGTCTCCATCGACGAGATAGCGTCGGCGGCGGGCATCTCGCGCCCGCTGGTCTACCACTACTTCCCGGGCAAACTCAGCCTGTACGAGGCCGCGTTGAAACGTGCATCGGACGATCTGGCGGGCCGGTTCTCGGAGCCGCACGAGGGCCCGCTGGGGGCGCGGCTGCTGCGGGTGATGCGCCGGTTCTTCGACTTCGTGGACGAGCACGGGCCCGGATTCTCGGCCCTGATGCGCGGCGGCCCGGCCGTCCCCGCGGGCGGAACCCGCTTGTTGAGCACAACGTCGACGACGAACGCGCTCATCGACTCCGTCCGGCAGGCCGCGTACGACCAGATCCTTTCGCATCTCGGGGTCGAGGAGCCGCCCGCACGGCTGGAACTGGTCGTCCGCTCGTGGATCTCGCTCGCGGAGTCGACGGCGCTGATCTGGCTGGACGGCCGGCGCATCCCGCGCGCCGAGCTGGAGCTCCAGCTGGTGCACGACTTCGGCGCGCTCGTCGCCGTCAGCGCCGCCCACGACGAGGAGATGGGCGCGCTCATGCGCCGGATCTTCAAGGACGAGCCGGCCGAGGGCCCCTTCGTGGACCTGGTCAGCCGGCTCGTCGGTCTCGCCTCCTAGGCGTCGAACTTCCGGTACGAGGCGTCGAGGTCGCGCACCTCGGCCGACGCGTGCAGGGCCAGGCCGTCGACCGGCTTCACATGCTGCCGCAGCGCTTCGAGGACCGCCTCCGTCAGGCGTGCCTTGGTCTCGTCGGTGCGGCCGGCCAGCAGGCCGATGGTGACGTGCACGATCGCGTGCCCCTCGGTGTCCGGACCGACGGCGGTGTCCTCGGTCCGGCGGAACTGCGTCTTGCACGCCGGGGGCTTGGCGGCCGCGATCCCGACCGTGCGGGCGTGCAGCTCCCGCGCGAAGGCACTCCGGTCGAAGGCGTCGGCCAACCGCTCGGAGTAGTCGACGGTGATCTGCGGCATGAGCACTCCTGTTCCGGGTCGACCGGGGACCCGCGCTAGTTCCTGAACACCGCGACCGTACGCGCCGGGGCCGTGAACGTCCCGGTCGCCCTCTCGTACGACGAGGCCTTCACCACCGGATCGGCGCCCGCCGCCTGCACCGGGTGCAGCCGGTAGCCGGTTCCCGCGAGTTCCGCGACGCGCTGGCGCTGCTGTTCGGGCGTGGCGTTGAACACCACGACGAGGTCACCGAGCCTCATGGTGATCACGCCGGGCGTCTCGTTGCCACCCGACAGCGGGAAGGACAGCTTCCGCTGCACCTGCGCGGCCGTGGCCAGGGAGAAGGCCTGCTCCGTGGTGCGGATGCGCAGCAGGTCCCGGTACGCGGCCGAGGCCCCCTGGATCTGCGGGCAGCCCACCGAGACGGAGGTGAGCAGCGGCTTGGCGTACGGCCACTTGTCCTGGTTGTCGGCCGCCATGGGCAGCCCGCGGCCGAAGCCGTTGCCGTCGGCGCAGTTCCAGTGGATGGCGTTGAACCAGTCGCCGCTGTCGTAGGAGTTGCGGTCGAGGGACTTCGAGCGCAGCAGGTCGGTCCCGGCCTGGGACAGTGCGGGACCCTGCGACAGCGCGGCCGTCGCCATGGCCAGTACCTGCATCCGGGCCCGGTCCTCCGCGCCAGCGGAGGACGGCAGCTTGTAGGCGAGGGCGTCGAACAGGGACTCGTTGTCGTGCGCGTCGGCGTAGGCGAGGGCGTCGCCGGGGGCGTCCGCGTATCCGGCGGGCGCGCCGTTGTAGTCGACCTCGGCGCCGGTGACCTCCTTGCCGCTGGTGTCGGTGAAGCGGTACGCGGCGAGGTTGCCGCTCAGACCGACCTTGATGAGGTCCTGGTAGTGCAGCAGGCGGGCCTTCTGCTCGGCCCCGGTGCCGTTGCTCGGGGAGGAGTTGGGGTCGGTGTAGAGGCCGGAGGCGAAGCCCTGGATGCCCGGGTCGTCGTCGAAGGGGCCGCCGCCGCGGACCGCGTCACGGGCCCGGTCGGAGAAGGTCGCGATGCCCGTGCCCGCCATGTTCCGCTGCGTGGCCTGGACGAACCTCGCGTCGTCGGCGACCTCGCCGAAGTTCCAGCCCTCTCCGTACAGGATGATGTCCCTGCCGTCCACGCCGTCCTTCTCGGGCGTGAGCGCGTCGAGCGCCTTGCGGACGGCGAGCATGTTGGCCTTGGGATGGTGGCCCATGAGGTCGAAGCGGAAGCCGTCGACCTTGTACTGCCGGGCCCAGGTGACGACCGAGTCCACGACCAGCTTGCCCATCATGGCGTTCTCGGGCGCGGTGTTCGCGCAGCAGGTGCTGTTGGCCACCGAGCCGTCGGCGAGGAGCCGCTGGTAGTAGCCGGGCACGACCTTGTCGAGCACGGAGGTGTCCGCCTGGCCGGCGGCGGCCGTGTGGTTGTAGACGACGTCCATGACGACCCGCAGCCCGTCCTGGTTGAGCGCCTTGACCATCTGCCGGAACTCGACGGTACGGGCCGTGCCGTCCGGGTCGGTGGCGTAGGAGCCCTCGGGGACCGTGTAGTGGTAGGGGTCGTAGCCCCAGTTGTAGGCGTCCTTCGCGGCGGTCCTCGCCACGCACGCCTGCTGCCGCTCGGAGTCGGCCGGGTAGGAGGCCAGGTCGCAGTCCGGGGCCGCCTGGTCGGCCTTCTTCTCCGGAATGGTGGCGATGTCGAAGGCGGGCAGCAGGTGCACGTACGACGTGCCCGCCTTCGCCAGCTCCCGCAGGTGCCGGGAGCCGTCGCTGTTCTTGTCGGTGAAGGCCAGGTAGGTGCCCTGGTCCCCGGCCGGGACCGTCCTGTCCGCGACGGAGAAGTCCCGGATGTGCAGCTCCTGGATCTGGGCGTCGCGGAGTGGTACGGCCTTGGGCTTGGCCAGGCCCGACCAGCCGTTCGGGGCCAGCGCCCGGTCGTCCAGGTCGACGACGAGGCTGCGCTCGGAGTTCGCGGTGAGGGCGACCGAGTACGGGTCGGTGACCTTGTTGGTGACCACCTTGCGGACGGTGGGCGCCCACACCTTCACGACATACCGGTAGGGCTTGTTCTTCCACGACGCCGGGCCTGTGACGGACCAGACGCCGGTCGTGTCGTCCCGGTGCATGGCGACCGCCTTGCCGCCCAGCTCCAGGGCCACGCTCTGCGCGGTCGGCGCCCACACGCTCAGCGTGGGCCGGCCCTGGTGGAAGACGGGGCCGAGCTGCGCCTCGGTGGCCGAGGTGCCGTACACGTCGTCGAGCACGCCGGCGAGCTGGACGCCCGTCGCCGCGAGCACGGCGCCTCCCCCAGAGCTTGACGCCTGGGAGGTACCCCCAGCGGCCCGCTGGGAGGCGACGACCTGGCCGCGCAGGGCCTCGCGGACCCGGGCGCGGTCGCGGGGGTCGACGGACCAGGCGGTGTAGTCCTTCAGGTGCGGGAACTTCGTCCTCTGCGCGTCGGTGAGCGTGGTCCTCGCCAGTCGCAGCCAGCGCTCGTCATCGCTGGTCAGGGTCCCGTCCTGGACGGTGATCGAGCCGTCGTGGGAGTAGACCAGCTGGGTGGAGGCTGCGCCTTCCACGCCCTTGAGGGCCACCGTGTCCCGGTCGATCCAGATCGCCTTCGAGGTGGTGAGGTCGAGGGCGCCCGCGCCGCCGGTGGGCTGCGGCAGCAGCGGCTTGTCCTGGCCGCTCATCAGCCACACCTCGTGGCCGTTGGCCGCCTTGAGGTCCAGGGACTGGTCGGCGGGCAGGTCCTTCTCGTCGCCCTTGTGGATGATGTAGCTGAGGCTGGTGGCACCGTCGGTGAGCGGTACCTCGAAGACCGCGCCATACGCATCAGTCTCGACCGGCTGGAGGGGTTTCGACCAGTCGGTGGGGTCGGCGGCGCCGGTCCAGACGTGCAGGCCCCAGCCGTCGTAGGTCCCGTCGGCGCGGTGGTAGTGGAGGACCGCCTTGGTCGTGTCCTGCGCCGGGTAGTCGGCGGGCCGGGCCGTCTGCACGGCCTCCTTGCCCTGCTCGACCCAGACCTCGCCGGTCCTGGTGACGTCGATGGACCGGTCGGCGGAGACGTCCTTGTCGCCGTCCTTGTCGATGACCAGGAAGCCGACGTCGGAGGCGCCCGGCTTCAGCTTGACGTGGGCGAAGGCGCCGTAGGCGTCCCGGCCGGTGAACGGGTGGCTGTTCGGCCAGGTGGTCGACTCGCCGTCGGCGAGGTCGCCCCAGGCGTACAGGCCCCAGTTCGCGTAGTCGCCGTCGGCGCGCTTGTAGTGGACGACCGCGTAGTCGCGGGAGGAGGCGGTGGGGACCTCGGGGGCCGGCGGGGTGCCGGTGGTGGACGCCGCGGTCGCGCTCGCCGTGCGGCCGGCGGAGTCGACGACGACCGCCTTGTAGCGCAGGGCGGTGCCGGCCGGGACGGTCCGGGCCAGGGTCTGGGTGACCCGGTAGGGGGCGTGGTCGGCGGAGCCGAGCACCTTCCAGGGGCCGCTCCCGGTCTGAGCGGCGAAGACGACCCGGTTGAGCTGCCCGCCGGTGACGTCGGCGCTCAGCTCGACGGTGCCGGTGGCGCCCGCGGCGGGGGGCGTGAGGGTGACGGCCGGTTTGGTGGCGGGCCGGTCGAGGGTGCCCGCGGCCTTGAGGACGACGGCGGATCCGGCCGGGACGGTGACGGTGACCCTGCGGTCGGCGTCGGAGGTCACGGATGCCTCGGTGCCGTGGATCCCGTGGTACGTCGTCCCCGCCGAGCCGGTGGCGAAGGCGGCCGACCTCGCCTCGCCCGCGTTGTTGAAGGCGACGACGTACTCGGTCCCGGTCCGGGCGTCGGTGCGGGTGAAGGCGTAGACACCGGGCCCGTCCGCCGCGTAGCGCTCGGTCTGGACCCCGTCCGTGAGGGCCGGGTTGTCCCTGCGGAGCTTCGCGAGATCGGCGATCTGCCGGTAGAGCGGCGCGGTGGTCTCGTAGGCGTCGCTCGCGTGGGTGCGGTCGGTGCCGATCCGGCCGTCGTCGAGGTAGTCGGCGACCTTGGAGGCGAACATGGTCTGGCGGGCGTCCTTGTCGCCGCCGGAGCCGGTGAAGCCCTGCTCGTCGCCGTAGTAGACGACGGGGTTGCCGCGGCTGAGGAACATGAGTTCGTTGGCGAGCTTGTCCTTCCGCAGGATCTCGGCGTCGGTCGCCTTGGGGTCGTCCTGCTCGAGGAAGTACCCGATGCGGCCCATGTCGTGGTTGCCGAGGAAGGTGACCTGCTCGTAGGCGTTGGCCTTGTCGGTCGTGTACTTGTAGTCGTCGCCGAAGACGCCCGCGAGCCTCTTCGCGCTGCCGCCCTGGGAGACGTAGGCGCGGGACGCGTCCTGGAACGGGAAGTCGAGTGTGGCGTCGAGGCGGCCCTCGGTGACGTACGGGGCGTTCACGGAGGTGTCGGCGGAGTAGACCTCGCCGAACATGAAGAAGTCCTTACGGCCGTGGGCGGCGGCGTACTTGTCGAGCGCCGTGGCCCACTGGGTCCAGAACTCCATGCCGACGTGCTTGACGGTGTCGATGCGGAAGCCGTCGACACCGAAGTCCTTCACCCAGCGTTCGTAGATCTTCTCCATGCCGCTGACGACCTCGGGACGCTCGGTCCACAGGTCGTCGAGGCCGGAGAAGTCGCCGTAGGTGGAGTTCTCACCGGCGTAGGTGGAGTCGCCGCGGTTGTGGTACATCGTCGGGTCGTTGAGCCACGACGGGACCTTGACGTTCTTCTTCGCGGCCGGGACGACCGGCGTGCGCGGGAAGGAGGAGGCGTCGACGGCGGGGAACTTCTTCGTGCCGTCCGCGTGGTCGGCGTCGTCGAACGGGCGGCCGTCCTTCGTCAGGTACGGGAAGGCGCCCTTGGACAGGTACTCGTGCGAGCCGCCCTCGTAGTCGATGACGTCGGCGGTGTGGTTGGTGATGACGTCGAAGAAGACCTTCATGCCCTTGGCGTGTGCCTTGGAGATGAGGGTCGCGAGGTCCTTGTTGGTGCCGAAGTGCGGGTCGACCTGGGTGAAGTCGGTGATCCAGTAGCCGTGGTAGCCGGCCGAGGCGTCCTTTCCTGTCCCCTGCACGGGCTGGTTCTTGAAGATCGGCGCCAGCCAGATGGCCGTGGTACCCAGACCCTTGATGTAGTCGAGCCGGTTCGTCAGTCCCTCGAGGTCACCGCCCTGGTAGAAGCCCTTGTCGGTGGGGTCGTGGCCGGTGACGAGCCGTGAACCGGTCAACCCGCCCCGGTCGTTGGCCGTGTCCCCGTTGGCGAAACGGTCCGGCAGGACGAAGTAGAACTGCTCCCGGGTCGTGTCGTGCCGGGCCGGCTCGGCGGCCAGCTTCGCGTCCGAGGGTGGTGCGGGCGGCTTTTCGGCGGCCCGCGCCGTGAGCGGTGGGACGAGCGCTGCGGCGAGCGCGGCCGCGGTGACGGCGGCGACGCGTCTGCCTGACGGGGTGCGGCGCCGCGAGGGCGCCGGCCATCTCGGTATCACGGGGTGAACTCCTTGGCGGTACGGCTCACTTGATTGCGACCCCTCGCCCCGGCATCGACGACGCCGCCGGGCGTGGGCGCGACCGTATCGCCTGCGCAAGCCTTACAGCAAGACCTCTGAAAATCACGGCAAATTTTTTCATGGAGACCGCTCACCCGCGCCCCGGCAAGGACCGATGGTCCACCACCGAAGCGCCGGCCCCGCCGTCACGGAAAGCGGCGCCGGGTCGTCAGCAAGTCGGCTTGCCGGCGAGGCCGGGCCGCGTATGAAAGGGGTCTGCGGATGGTCATGTGGGGTTCCTTCTTCGTGAAGGCTCTTGCTGAAAGGTCCAGCAAGTCGATGACCCCGGATGACAGAAGGCCCGCTGCCTCAACGGGCAGCGGGCCGTGGGGAGTTGATGTGGAACTGTGACCTGTCGGGTCAGGCCGTGGTCCACCACACCGTCGTGTCGGACGGGACCTTCGCCTCGCCGTCCGCCTCCGTCACCTCACCGCTCGTGAGCAGCACACGGCCGTACGCCGGAGTGGTCACCGACTCGCCGGTCGTGTTCGCCACGCAGACGAACTCGCCGCGGCGGAAGGCGACGACGCCCTCGGGCGCGCGCAGCCACTCCACCCCGTCGCCGGCGCCCAGGTCGGGGTGGGCGCGGCGGGCGGCGAGGGCCGAACGGTACAGCTCCAGGGTGGAGCCCGGCACGCCCTGCTGGGCCGCCACGCTCAGCCGGCCCCAGTGCGCGGGCTGCGGAAGCCAGCTGCCACCGCCGCCGAACCCGTAGGAGGAGCCCTCGCGGGTCCACGGGATCGGCACCCGGCATCCGTCGCGGAACCCGTCCTGGCCCTCGCCCCGGAAGTACGCCGGGTCCTGGCGCACCTCGTCCGGCAGGTCCACGACGTCCGGCAGGCCCAGTTCCTCGCCCTGGTACACGTAGGCCGAACCGGGCAGCGCCAGCATCAGGAGCGTGGCCGCGCGCGCCCGGCGCAGGCCCAGCTCGCGGTCGCCGGCGCTGCGGATCTGGGTGCCGAGGCCGGGCGGGTTGGCGAAGCGGGTGGCGTGCCGGGTGACATCGTGGTTGGACAGCACCCAGGTGGCCGGGGCACCCACCGGGCGCATGGCCTGAAGGGTGCGGTCGATGACCACGCGGAGCTCGTCGGCGTCCCACTCGGTGCTCAGGTACTGGAAGTTGAACGCCTGGTGCAGTTCGTCGGGGCGTACGTAGTTCGCGGTGCGCTCGACGGTCGGGGTCCACGCCTCCGCGACGAAGATCCGCTCGCCCGAGTATTCGTCGAGGATGTGCCGCCACTGGCGGTAGATGGCGTGCACGCCGTCCTGGTCGAAGAACGGCATGACATCGTTGCCCAGCAGCTTCAGCTGGTCGTGGGTGCCGAGGTCGGGCAGACCCTCGGCCTTGACCAGGCCGTGGGCCACGTCGATGCGGAAGCCGTCGACGCCCATGTCGAGCCAGAACCGCAGGATCGAGCGGAACTCGTCGCCGACGGCCGGGTGGTCCCAGTTGAAGTCGGGCTGCTCGGGCGCGAACAGGTGCAGATACCACTCGCCCGGGGTGCCGTCCGGCTCGGTGACCCTGGTCCAGGCGGGGCCGCCGAAGATGGACTCCCAGTCGTTGGGAGGGAGCTCGCCGTCCGTGCCCTTGCCGGGGCGGAAGTGGTAGCGGTCGCGCAGCGGGGAGCCGGGTCCCTCCGCGAGCGCGCGCCTGAACCATTCGTGCTGGTCGGAGGAGTGGTTGGGCACGATGTCGACGATGATCCTCAGGCCCAGCGCATGCGCGTCGCGGATCAGCGCGTCGGCGTCCAGCAGGTTGCCGAACATGGGGTCGACGGCCCGGTAGTCGGCGACGTCGTAGCCGGCGTCGGCCTGCGGGGAGGCGTAGAACGGGCTGAGCCAGACGGCGTCCACACCGAGGTCGCGCAGGTACGGCAGGCGGGAGCGTACGCCCTCCAGGTCGCCCATGCCGTCGCCGTCGCTGTCGGCGAAGCTGCGCGGATAGACCTGGTAGATCACCGCGTCCCGCCACCAGTCGCGGCGCGGGGCGACGGTGGTGGCAGCCGCTTCGGAGAGGGGGGATTCGGCCGGGAAGTGCTGCTTGCTCATGGCGTCCTTGGTGCGTCGGGTTCCCCCTGCTCGGGCGAAGGCGAGAGCTCGGGGGCGATTGCTTGTCATGGATGCGGGAGACGGCGTCCGGGTGACGAGGCGGCCGCGGTGACAGTGGGGTCTGGGGTCCCCCCTCGAAGAGCTTGGGGAGGGCACCGCGGCCGCCACCCGCGCGGGCAGGCGCGGGAGCCGTTGAACATGGGTGGGGTCAGCCCTTGGTGCCGCCCGCGGTGAGGCCGGTGACGAGGTTTTTCTGGACAAGGTAGAAGAAGACCGACACCGGAACGGCGATCAACACCGCGGTGGCGGCCATGTAGTTCCACTGGGCGTCGTGCTCGCTGACGAAGCTCTGCAGACCGACCGCGAAGGTGTACCTGGAGTCGTCCAGCATGAAGGTGGTCGCGAACGCGACCTCGCCGACGGCGGTGATGAAGTTGTAGAAGGCCGCGACGGCCAGTCCCGGGCGGGCCAGCGGCAGGATCAGCCGCAGGAAGGTGCCGAAGGGGCTGAGCCCGTCCACGCGTCCCGCTTCGTCGATCTCGAAGGGGATGGTGTCGAAGTATCCCTTGAGCAGCCAGGCGCTGTAGGGCACGGCCGTGGTGCAGTTGATCACGATCAGGGCCCAGTAGGTGTCGATGAGACCGAGCTGGCTGAAGATCTCGTACATCGGCACGATCAGGATGGCGATCGGGAAGGCCTGGGTGAGCAGCAGCACCCACATCAGCTGCCTGTAGCCGGGGAACCGCATGCGCGAGACCGCGTAGCCGGTGGTGGCGGCGACGAAGACGCCGATCAGGGTGGTGCCGAGGGCCACGATCATCGTGGACCGGAACCAGTCGAAGAAGGCCGTGTGCTGGAGCACGAAGGCGTAGTTGGAGAAGGTCAGCTTGCCGACGATCTCGCCGGGGTGCAGGTAGTCGTCCTTGTCCGGGCCGAGGGACAGGAAGAACAGCCAGGCCACCGGGGCCAGCGCGATGAGGCTCGCCACGGTGAGGCCGCCGTGCAGCAGGGCGCCGCCGAGCGGGCCGCGCTCGCCCCTGCGGCGGGTCCGGCTCGGGCGCGTCGGGGCTGAGGCCGGCCCGGCCGGTGTCTTTTCGAGGGTCGTGGTGCTCATGAAAACGGCTCCTGCGGCGTCAGACGGCGAGCTGGTCATTGCGCTTCAGCCAGCGGAAGTAGAAGGAGGTGAAGACGGTGAGGATCGACAGCAGCAGTACGCCGTACGCGGCGGACTGGGCGAAGTCGCGCGGCTGCTGTCCGAAGCCCAGGTAGTAGGCCCAGGTGACCAGGATTTGGGCGTCGGGCGCGCTGGTGGGGCCGAACAGCAGGAAGATGATGGCGAACTGGTTGAAGGTCCAGATCACGCCGAGCAGCACCACGGTGGAGCTGACCGAGCGCAGGCCCGGCAGGGTGACGTGCCGGAACCGCTGCCAGGCGTTCGCGCCGTCCATCTCCGCGGCCTCGTAGAGCGTGGAGTCGATGGACTGCAGGCCGCCGAGCAGCGAGAGCATCATGAACGGCACCCCGCACCAGGTGTTGACCATGATCGCGGCGAACCGCTGCCAGAAGGTGTCCTCCAGCCACTGCGGCTGGGGCAGGTGCAGGCTGCCGAGCATCTGGTTGAGCACACCGGAGTCGGCGAGCATGATCCGCCAGGAGAAGACCGTGACGAAGGCCGGCACGGCCCAGGGCAGGACCAGCAGCAGCCGGTAGAAGGTGCGGCCGCGCAGCTTCTGGTTGAGCATGAGCGCGAGGCCGAGGCCGATGCTGTAGTGCAGGAACACGCAGGCGGCCGTCCAGAAGACGGTCCACAGGAAGTGCGACCAGAACCGGTCGTACGAGGTCGGGCCGAACAGGATGTCCTGGTAGTTGTCCAGCCCGATGAACTTGTAGGTGGCCTCGATGTGGTTGACGCCGATGGTGCGCGCCGAGTTCAGGCTGTTGGCGTCGGTGAGGGTCAGGTAGAAGCCCCGGACCAGGGGGTAGCCCACGATGCCGCCGAGCACGACGACCACCGGTGCGATCATCGCGTAGGCGTACCAGTACTTGTGGAATCCGTTCTTCAGGCGCTGCCCCAGCCCGGGCCGAGGCGCGCGGTCACCGCGGCGCCTGCCGGTCGCGCGGTCGATGGCGACTGTCATGGTTCGACACCTTTTGCAAGATCAGGGAGTTGGGCCGGGCGCAGGCCGGTGGCCGTCGGAGTCCTCCCCGTCGCGGGAGGACTCCGACGGCCACGCGGGCTCACTTGCTGAAGTCGGGGACCAGCTTGCTGATCGCGAGCTCGGCGTTGCTCAGGCCCTTGTCCAGGGACTCCTTGCCGGCGGCGACCTTGGCCAGCTCGGCTTCGAGCGGGCCCCACAGGGAGCTGTACTCGGGCAGCGCCGGGCGCGGCTGGGCGGCGGACAGGACGCCCTGGTAGCCGGCGATGCCGGGGTCGGCCTTGACCTCCGCGGTGTAGGCGTCGTCGCGGGTGGGCAGCGTGGAGTTCTTCAGGGCGATGGCCTCCTGGGTCTTCGCCGAGGTCATCCACTTCACGAACTTCAGGGCCGCGTCCTGGTGGGCCTTGTCCGAGCCGGCGTAGACCGAGAGGTTGTGGCCGCCGGTCGGGGCGCCCGCCCTGCCGGAGGAGCCGGCCGGGACGGTGGCGATGCCCAGGTTGGACTTGTCCGTGAACGCGGAGCCCTTGTAGAAGTTCGTGATCTCCCAGGGGCCCTGGATGATCGCGGCGACCTTGCCGTTGACGAACGCGTCCTGGATGTGCTGGTAGGCCTCGGCGGTGGTGTCCGCCTTGTGCAGGCCCTTGCCGTCGAACAGGCCGAGCCAGGTGCCGTAGGCCTTCTTGGCGGGCGCCGAGTTCACGGTGATCTTCTTGGCGTCGGCGTCGACGGTGTCGGTGCCCTCGCCGTAGAGGAAGTTCTGGGCGTAGTAGGCCTGGGTGGAGCCCCAGTAGCCGTCGACGCCGGCCTTGTCCTTGATCTCGGCGGCGGCGGACTTCAGCTCGTCCCAGGTCTTGGGGGCCTCGGTGATGCCGGCCTTCTTGAACAGGTCCTTGTTGTAGACCAGGGCCAGGGTGTCGGTGACCAGCGGGACGCCGTAGGTCTTGCCCTCGTACTGGGCCTGCTTGATCAGGCTGGGCTGGAACTTGTCCTGGTCGGCGAGGGCCTCGGTGCCGTCCAGCGGCACGAAGTAGCCCTTCTTGGCGAAGGCCGGGGTCCAGCCGACCTCGGAGCGCAGCACGTCCGGGGCGCCCTTGGAGCCGGCGGCCGTGTCGAACTTGTTCTGCGCCTGGTCGAACTGGACGTTGACGTACTTGACCTTGATGTCCTTGTTGGCCGCTTCGAACTGCTTGACCAGAGCCTGGTACGTCGGTGCCTCGTTGGTGGCGTTGGAGGTGTCCCACCAGGTGATGGTCACCGGGCCGTCGGCCTTGCCGCCGTTGTCGCTGTCGCTCCCGCCGCACGCCGTCGCCGCGAGGGCGAGGGACGCCACCAGCGCGGTGGCCGCTATGCCACGCCGCATGAGTTCTCCTTGAGGGTTAAGCCCGTGAACAGGGAACGGCCCCGTCCGCCGCCCTGCCGACTTGCCGACCGCGCCGTTGCCGCCGCCGGGCGACCGAGAACGTAACAGCGTTGCAAGCACCGCGAAAGACCTTGCAGAAAAAAAGTGCAAGACAACGGGCGAGTTACCCCTTCGTGACCTGTCGAGTCAGGCCCTGTCGCCCTGATTTCACGCGGGTGGGCAGCCCGTCGGACACTTGTGCAAGACTCTGCAAGCCCTTGCCAGACCGTGGCGAGGGAGGAATCATCCCGTTGCGGACCGGACGCCGAAACCCGGACGTCGACCGGACGCCGACCGAACACGAGGGATCGTGATGACGCAGCAGCCCGCAGCGGGTCGTTCGACGGCTCGCACCAGGCGCCCCGTCGGTGTGCAGGGCGGGGGCCGACCGGTACAGTCCGGTCATGTGACCACACGGCTTGCCGACATCGCTGCCCAGGCGGGGGTGAGCGAAGCGACCGTCAGCCGCGTCCTCAACGGAAAGCCGGGCGTCGCCGCCACCACGCGCCAGTCCGTGCTGGCCGCCCTCGACGTCCTCGGCTACGAGCGCCCGGTACGGCTGCGGCAGCGCAGCGAGGGCCTGGTGGGGCTGATCACCCCGGAGCTGGAGAACCCGATCTTCCCCGCGCTGGCGCAGGTCATCGGCCAGGCGCTGACCCGGCAGGGCTACACCCCGGTGCTCGCCACCCAGACCCCCGGCGGATCCACGGAGGACGAGCTGACCGAGATGCTGGTGGACCGCGGGGTCGCCGGGATCATCTACGTCTCCGGTCTGCACGCGGACACCACCGCCGACATGGGGCGCTACGAGCGCCTGCGCGCCCAGGGCGTGCCCTACGTCCTCGTGGACGGCTTCTCCCCCAAGGTGCAGGCGCCGTTCATCTCGCCCGACGACCGGGCCGCGATGACGCTGGCGGTCACGCACCTCGCCTCCCTGGGGCACACCCGCATCGGCCTGGCCCTCGGCCCGAAGCGTTTCGTCCCGGTCCAGCGCAAGATCGAGGGCTTCGTCCGCGCCATGCAGGACCAGCTGGGCCTGACAGCGGAGGTCGTCGAGTCCGAGCTGATCCAGCACTCCCTCTACACCCTGGAGGGAGGCCAGGCCGCGGCCACCGCGCTCATCGAACGCGACTGCACGGCGATCGTCTGCGCCAGCGACATGATGGCGCTCGGCGCGATCCGGGCGGCCCGCCGGCGCGGCCTGGAGGTCCCCCGGGACGTCTCCGTGGTGGGCTTCGACGACTCCCCCCTGATCGCCTTCACCGACCCACCGCTGACGACCATCCGCAAGCCGGTGCCGGCGATGGGTCAGGCGGCGGTGCGCACGCTGCTCGAGGAGATCGGCGGGACCCCCGCGCCGCACAGCGAGTTTGTGTTCATGCCGGAGCTGGTGGTGCGCGGTTCGACCGCTTCGGCCCCCGGGGACCGCCATCGTCCCTGAGGCCGGAGAACATGCGAACGGAACCCGACCGGGGGATGATCGGTGGACGAACGCTTTTCTGGCAGACTCTGTGCCTATGGGTGACTCGACCGTGACACGACTGAATGGCCGGGAAGAGGCCGTTCCACCCCTCGTCACGGACGAGCAGCCCCCCACCGTCCTGGAGCGGCTGCGTGCCCCCCGCCGACCGCGGCTGTGGTTCGAGATCCTGCTGATCGCGGTGAGTTACTGGACGTACTCGCTGATCCGCAACGCGGTCCCGGAGCAGAAGACCCAGGCGCTGCGCAACGCGGACTGGATCTGGAGCGCCGAGCACCAGTTCGGCATCGCCGTCGAACACTCGATCAACCATGCCGCCAACTCGGTGACTTGGCTGATCATCGGCATGAACTACTATTACGCGACGCTGCACTTCGTGGTCACCATCGGCGTCCTGGTGTGGCTCTACCGCACGCACCCCGGCCGTTACGCGGCCGCCCGGCTCACCCTCTTCGTGACGACGGGCGTTGCCCTGCTCGGCTACTACCTGTACCCGCTGGCGCCCCCGCGCCTGATGACCGGCGGCCACTTCGTCGACACGGTCCAGGTCCACCACACCTGGGGATCCATGGCCTCCGGCGACCTCAAGAACATGTCCAACCAGTACGCCGCGATGCCGTCCATGCACATCGGCTGGTCCCTGTGGTGCGGCCTGACCGCCTTCGCCCTGTGCGCGGTCCCGTGGCTGCGCGTCCTCGGCCTGCTCTACCCCGTGGCCACCCTTGTCGTCATCGTCGCCACCGCCAACCACTTCTGGCTCGACGCGGTCGGCGGCGTCCTGTGCCTCTCGTTCGGCTTCACGGTGGCCCGCTTCTGGTACGGGTCGCTGCCGCACGCCCTGCCGCGGCTGACGCCGGCTCTGCGGCCGACGGAGGCATAGAGCCCTGGTGGTGCCACCAGGCCGCCGTGTCACGAGCCGTAGAACAGCTCCTCCATGACCGCCCGGGCCCGGCGTGCCGTCCGCCGGTACGCGTCGAGCATGTCGCCCGCGTGCCCCGGCCCGTACCCCAGGTACCGCCCCACCGCGGCCAGCTCCCGCGGCTCGGTGGGGAACGTGTCCCCGGCCCGTCCCCGCACCAGCATCACCGCGTTGCGCACCCGCGTGGCCAGCACCCACGCCTCGTCGAGCGTCGAGGCGTCCTCCGGGGACACCAGTCCCGCCTCCCGCGCCGCCGCCAGCGCCTCACGCGTCCGCGTGGTCCGCAGCGACGCCTCCGCCGCCGCGTGCCGCATCTGCAGCAGCTGCACGGTCCACTCCACGTCGGACAGCCCGCCCGGCCCCAGTTTGGTGTGCAGCTTGGGATCGGCGCCGCGCGGCAGCCGTTCGGACTCCATCCGGGCCTTCAGCCGCCGGATCTCCCGCACCGCGTCCTCGCGCAGCCCGCCGCGCGGATACCGCAACGGGTCGATCAGCTCGACGAACCGCCGCCCCAGGTCCGCGTCCCCGGCCACCGGTTCGGCCCGCAGCAGCGCCTGCGACTCCCACACCAGCGACCATCGCCGGTAGTACGCCTCGTACGACTTGAGCGTCCGCACCAGCGGCCCCGACTTCCCCTCGGGCCGCAGATCCGCGTCGACCAGCAGCGGCGGATCCGCGCTCGGGATCTGGAGCAGCCGCCGCATCTCGGCGACCACCCGGGCGGCGGCCTCGGCGGCCTCCTGCTCGTCGGCGCCGTCCCACGGCTCGTGCACGAACAGCACGTCCGCGTCCGAGCCGTAGCCCAGCTCGTGCCCTCCGAACCGCCCCATGCCGATGATCGCGAACCGGGTCGGCAGGGTGTCCCCCCATTCCCTGCGCACGACGGCCCGCAGGGTGCCGGCCAGCGTCGCCGCCGTCAGGTCGGACACGGCGCCGCCCACCTGGTCCACGAGCGCGCCCTGGTCGGCCTCGGCGGGCCGGGTCTCGGTGCCGTAGGAGCCGACGATGTCGGCGGCGGCGGTGCGGAACAGCTCCCGCCGCCGTACGCCGCGTGCCGCCGTGACGCCCTGCTCGGCGGACTCGGCGCGGCGGACGGCGGCGAGGACCTCCTGCTCCAGCTGGGCGCGCCCGCGCGGTTCGAGGCCGCCCGCGTCGCCGTTCCCCAGCAGTGCCACGGCCTCGGGTGCGCGCATCAGCAGGTCGGGGGCGAGCCGCCCGGCCGACAGCACCCGGGCGAGGTTCTCGGCGGCGGCCCCCTCGTCCCGCAGCAGTCGCAGATACCAGGGGGTCTTGCCGAGCGCGTCCGACACCTTGCGGAAGTTCAGCAGCCCGGCGTCCGGATCGGCGGAGTCCGCGAACCATCCCAGCAGCACGGGCAGGAGGGTCCGCTGGATGGCCGCCTTCCTGGTGACGCCGGAGGCCAGCGCCTCCAGATGCCGCAGCGCCGCGGCCGGGTCGGCGTACCCGAGTGCGACCAGCCGCTCCCGCGCGGCCTCCGGACTCAACCGTGCCTCGCCGGGCGCGAGTTGCGCGACGGCGTCGAGCAACGGCCGGTAGAACAGCTTCTCGTGCAGCCGGCGTACGACGCTGGTGTGCCGTTTCCACTCGCGGGTGAGCTCGGTGATCGGGTCGCTGCGCAGGCCGAGCGACCGTCCGAGCCGGCGCAGATCGGCCTCGTCCTCGGGGACGAGGTGGGTGCGCCGCAGCCGGAACAGCTGGATGCGGTGCTCAAGGGAGCGCAGGAACCGGTAGGCGTCGTCGAGCTGTACGGCGTCCACGCGGCCGACGTACCCGCCGGCGGCCAGCGCCTGCAACGCGTCCAGGGTGGAGCCGCTGCGCAGCGACGGGTCGGTCCGGCCGTGCACCAACTGAAGCAGCTGCACGGCGAATTCGACGTCCCTGAGGCCGCCCGGCCCTAGCTTCAGCTCGCGCTCGACCTCGGCCACGGGGATGGTCTCGACCACGCGGCGGCGCATCTTCTGCACGTCGGCGACGAAGTTCTCGCGCTCGGCGGCCTGCCAGACCAGCGGGTCGAGCGCGGCGATGTACTGCCCGCCCAGTTCCAGGTCGCCGGCCACCGGGCGGGCCTTGAGCAGCGCCTGGAACTCCCAGGTCTTGGCCCAGCGCTGGTAGTAGGCGACATGGCTGCTGAGGGTGCGCACCAGCGGTCCGTTGCGGCCCTCGGGCCGCAGGTTGGCGTCGACCGGCCAGATCGAGCCCTCCACGGTCGTCTCGGAGCAGATCCGCATCATGTGCGAGGCGAGCCGGGTCGCGGCGCGCAGGGCCTTGACCTCGTCGGCGCCGTCCGCGGCCTCACCGACGAAGATCACGTCGACGTCGGAGACGTAGTTGAGTTCGTGGCCGCCGCACTTGCCCATCGCGATCACCGCGAGCCGGCACAGCGCGTCGTCCTCGGGCGCGGCGGCCCGCGCGAGCCGGAGCGCGGCGCGCAGGGTGGCGGTGGCGAGGTCGGCGAGCTCGGCGGCCGTCTCGGCGACATCGGTGGTGCCGCACACGTCGCGGGCGGCGATGGACAGCAGGCAGCGCCGGTAGGCGACGCGCAGCGCGACCGGGTCGGCGGCCTCGGCGAGCCCGTGCTCGAACTCCTCCACCCCCGGGTGCAGGTCGCTCGGCTCGTAGGTGACCAGCGCCCGCCAGTCGCCGGCGTGCCGGGCGAGGTGGTCGCCGAGCGCGGCGGAGGCGCCGAGCACGCCGAGCAGCCGGTCGCGCAGCGGCTTGGCCGCTATCAGCGTGTCGAGCAGCTCACGGCGGGCCTTGGACTCCGGCTGCGCCTCCAGCAGCCGGACCAGCCCGCCCAGTGCGAGGTCCGGGTCGGCGGTGGCGCCCAGCGCCTCCAGCAGCACCGGATCGTCCCTGAGCGGCGCGAGGTCCGGACCGTCCAGCAGCCGCTCGGCGTCCGAGGCATGGATGAAGCCGTGCCGCAGCAGCCGCGTGAAGGTACTGCTCCTGCGCCCCGGCGCCGTCATCCCGGCCTCCCGTCGGATCCAGCCCGTCCTGGCCAGAGCCTATCCGGACTCCCGGGCCGGAGCCCTGACGGCGGCCCGCCTCCCGCGACCGCGCGTGGGCGCAGCGGCCCGGTCGGAGATCGTCCGGAAGGACCCGGAAGCAGGGATACTTGCCGCCCACCGGACAGTACGGTCCGGAAGTCCCGCAGGTCCCTGGTGAGGACGGCGTCCGTGTCGTACTCGGCGGCGAGGGCCGCGTTCACCGCATCCACGAGGTCAAGGCCGAGCGACGCGTACCGGGCCCGCACGGAGAGCGCGGCATCGAGGATCTCGGGCGTGGGCGGGGCCAGGACCGGGCCTCCGAGCGGTACGCGTGCCACTCGGCGCGCTTGTTGCGGAGGAAGACGCACAGGTCGGGAGCGCCCTCCCGGGGAGGGTGTCCGCGTGCTTCCGGGGCCCGGCACCGAAAACAGCGGAGTGCGGTCCTCCGTATACGCCTGGTGAAAGTCACGAAAATGTAGCGGACATATCACGCACCAACCTTCACAGCAGTCACAGGCGTTGGCTAGCGTGCCCGGCGGGCACCCCGTACCCCCACCGGCGAACGACGCCGGGACGGGTGGCCTGCGCCGAGTCCGGTGCGCTTCACGGCAGCCGGAGCCGGGGACCCAACTCATCCCCTGGGGTGAATCGGTCCCGTTCACGCGTCCCCCACGGCGCGAACGGGACGGTAGGGCAGCCCTTCCGAACCACTCGCCCGAACCCGACAGCTAACCCGGTAGGCGGTCCATGGAAGGAGTCGCCGACCTTGGCGTCGCACCGCAAAGCCCGGACCACGGCCACCCGGATCGCCGGACTTCGCACGTCCCCGGCCCTCGGTCTGACGACCGCGGCCCTCACCTCCGTGGCACTGCTGTCCCAGACGGCGAACGCCGCGCCCGCGCAGCCCCACGAGCCCAGTCTCGAAGAGGTGCAGAAGAGGGTCGATGACCTCTACCACCAGGCCGGAGTGGCCACCGAGAAGTACAACGCGGCGAAGGAGAGGACCGCCACGCAGCGCAAGCGCGTGAACGGCCTCCTCGACGACGTGGCGAAGCGCACCGCGAAGCTGAACGAGGCGCGGCGCGAGCTCGGCCTGTTCGCCGCCGCCCAGTACCGCACGGGCGGGGTCTCCGGCACCGCGACGCTGCTGCTCGCGAAGGACCCCCAGCAGTACTTCGACCAGGACCATCTGCTGAGCCAGCTCACCGAGCGGCAGAAGAAGGCCGTCGACGACTACCAGACCGCGCAGCTCGCGACGACGAAGAAGCGCGCCGAGGCGACGAAGATCCTGGAGTCGCTGACTACCTCGCAGAACGATCTGAGGACCAGCAAGCTCGACGTCCAGAGGAAGCTCAGCGAGGCGCGCCGTCTGCTGTCGACGCTGACCGCCGAGGAGAAGGCGCGGCTGGCGGCGATCGAGAAGAAGAAGCAGGAGGTCGCCCGGCAGAAGGCTGCGGAACTGGCCCGCCGGCAGGCGGCGGAGGAGGCGGCGCAGAAGCGCAAGCAGGAACAGGCGGCTCAGAGTTCCGGCGCGGAGGCGAGCAGCGGAGCCGGCACGAGCACGGAAGTCGGCACGAGCACGGGCGCCGGATCGAGCACCGGCTATGCCGCCAAGGCCGCCAAGGTCATCGACTTCGCGAGGGCCCAGATGGGCAAGCCGTATGTGTGGGGGGGCGTCCGGCCCCGATTCGTACGACTGCTCCGGGCTCACGCAGGCCGCCTGGAAGTCCGCCGGGATCTCGCTGCCGCGCACCACCTGGGACCAGGTGGAGGTCGGCACGACCGTCCCCGTCTCCGAGGCCGAGCCCGGCGACCTGGTCTTCTTCTACAACGACATCAGCCACGTCGGGATCTACATCGGCGACGGCATGATGATCCACGCGCCGCGCTCGGGCACGAACGTCCGCGAGGAGTCGATCTACTACATGCCGATCCACAGCGTCGTCCGCCCCGCGTAACGCGCGTGCCGGACACCCGGCACCGGCACCGGACATGAAAGGGCCGCACGGGAGTGCGGCCCTTTCATGGGACGGCGCCGCTCAGGCACCGCGAGGAAGACGTTGGTCGTCGCGACGACGGATATCGGTCATGGTGAGCAGCCCGACCAGGCCGAACTGGCTCTGCCGACGGTCGGCGATCGTCGGCCCCATCCGCTGAATCGGCGGGAAACCAGCTCTGACCTGCGCCTACAGCACCGGCAAGTGCTTCTTCAGTTCGAAGGCCGTGACCTCCGAGCGGTACTCGTGCCACTCGGCGCGCTTGTTGCGGAGGAAGAAGTCGAAGACGTGTTCGCCGAGGGTGTGGGCGACCAGGTCGCTGTTCTCCATCAGGGTCAGGGCCTCGCCGAGGTTCTGCGGGAGCGGTTCGATGCCCATCGCGCGGCGTTCGGCGTTGGAGAGGGCCCAGACGTCGTCCTCGGCGCCCGGCGGCAGCTCGTAGCCCTCCTCGATGCCCTTGAGGCCGGCGGCCAGGAGGACGGCGTAGGCCAGATAGGGGTTCGCGCCGGAGTCGAGGGAGCGGACCTCCACACGGGCGGAGCCGGTCTTGCCGGGCTTGTACATCGGGACGCGGACCAGGGCCGAGCGGTTGTTGTGGCCCCAGCAGATGTACGAGGGGGCCTCGCCGCCGGCGCCCGCGGTGCGCTCCGAGCCGCCCCAGATGCGCTTGTAGGAGTTCACCCACTGGTTGGTGACTGCGGAGATCTCGGCGGCGTGGCGGAGGAGGCCCGCGATGAAGGAGCGGCCGACCTTGGAGAGCTGGTACTCGGCGCCGGACTCGTAGAACGCGTTCCGGTCACCTTCGAAGAGCGACAGGTGCGAGTGCATGCCGGAGCCGGGGAACTCCGAGAAGGGCTTGGGCATGAAGGTGGCCTGGAGGCCCTGCTCGAGCGCGACCTGCTTCATGACCAGGCGGAACGTCATGATGTTGTCCGCGGTGGACAGGGCGTCGGCGTAGCGCAGGTCGATCTCCTGCTGGCCCGGGGCGCCCTCGTGGTGGGAGAACTCCACCGAGATGCCCATCGACTCCAGCATGGTGATCGCCTGACGGCGGAAGTCCATGCCGATGGCCTGCGGAGTGTGGTCGAAGTAGCCGGAGTTGTCCGCGGGCGTGGGGCGGGAGCCGTCCAGCGGACGGTTCTTGAGCAGGAAGAACTCGATCTCGGGGTGGGTGTAGAAGGTGAAGCCGAGGTCCGAGGTGCGGGCCAGGGCGCGCTTGAGGACGTAGCGGGGGTCGGCGAAGGACGGGGAGCCGTCCGGCATGAGGATGTCGCAGAACATACGGGCCGTACCGGGGGCCTCGGCACGCCAGGGCAGGATCTGGAAGGTGGACGGGTCGGGCTTGGCGATCATGTCGGACTCGTAGACCCGGGCGAAGCCCTCGATGGCGGAGCCGTCGAAGCCGATGCCCTCGTCGAAGGCCTGTTCCAGCTCGGCGGGCGCGACGGCCACGGACTTGAGGAAGCCGAGCACGTCCGTGAACCACAGGCGTACGAACCGGATGTCGCGCTCCTCCAACGTCCGGAGCACGAACTCCTGCTGCTTGTCCATCTTCCGCTTCCCCATCCTTGCTGGTCAGGCCACCTGTGTTCGCTGTCACGGGAGACCGTCGGGCACCTGAGCATCCCACCACGGCCGCGTTTCACCCGTGTTGCGGCGCCCGGTCGCCCGGCCGTCGTGCGGGGGCGATCGCCCCGAGTACGGGAGGTTTACCGCTCTGCCGCCCATCTTGCCCGCTCGCACCGTCATCCGTAATGGCCGAACCCTCACCCACGTGACCGAGACCACCCCCCTTAAATTTGCATCTCAAATGCAAGTTTCAATATCGTTTCGATCGGTCGAGCGATCGAGCCCATTCGATCGAGTCATCGAGGAGTCACCATGCTGTCCGAGCAGTCAGCGGCCACCGTCCGCGCCACCCTCCCCGCCGTCGGCGCGGCCATCGGCCAGATCACCGAGCGCTTCTACGCCAGACTGTTCGACGCCCACCCCGAGCTGCTGCGCGACCTGTTCAACCGCGGCAACCAGGCCGCCGGCACGCAGAAGCAGGCTCTGGCCGGCTCCATCGCCGCCTTCGCCACGTACCTCGTGGACAACCCGGACCAGCGGCCCGACCTGATGCTCCAGCGCATCGCCCACAAGCACGCGTCCCTGGGGGTGGTTCCGGAGCAGTACCCGGTCGTCCACGAGCACCTGTTCGCGGCCATCGCCGAGGTGCTCGGCGAGGCGGTGACCCCGGAGGTCGCCACCGCCTGGACCGAGGTCTACTGGCTGATGGCCAACGCGCTCATCGCCATCGAGAAGCGTCTGTACGAGCAGAGCGAGCAGCGCGGCTGGCGCGAGTGGGAGGTCGTCGAGCGGATCGAGGAGACCGCGGACGTGGCCACCTTCAAGCTGCGCCCCGTCGACGACGCCCCGGTGCCCGGGTACCGCGCCGGCCAGTACGTCTCGGTCGGCGTCGAGCTCCCGGACGGGGCCCGCCAGATACGCCAGTACAGCCTGACCGCGGCCCCCGGTTCGCCGGTGCGGCAGTTCGCCGTCAAGCGGGTGGCCGGCGACGCCACGACGCCCGACGGGGAGGTCTCGAACCACCTGCACGCCCACGTGCGCGAGGGCGACGTCCTCCAGCTGTCCGCCCCGTACGGCGACCTCGTCCTGGAGGAGACCGAGGCGCCGCTGGTGCTCGCCTCCGCGGGCATCGGCGTCACCCCGATGATCGCCATGCTGGAGCAGCTCGCCCTCACCGGTCACAGCGCTCCGGTGACCGTGGTCCACGCCGACCGCTCCCCCACCGCGCACGCGCTCCGCTCCGAGCACGAGGCCTACGCGGCCAAGCTGGCGGACGCGCGGCCGGTCTTCTTCTACGAGCAGTACGACGAGGACGCGGCAGGTGCCGGGCGACCCGGACTGGTCGACCTCGGCGACATCGACGTCCCGGCCGGTACGCGCGCGTACCTGTGCGGCCCGCTGCCCTTCATGCGGGCGGTGCGCGAGCAGCTGATCGGCAAGGGTGTGTCCCCGGCCGACATCCACTACGAGGTCTTCGGCCCGGACCTGTGGCTGGCCCAGCCGGCCGCCTGACCGATCCGGCCGGTGTGCTCCGAAGGCCGGCCGAGACGGTGTGAAACCGCCTCGGCCGGCCTTCGGTGTGCTCGTCCTTCGGGTCTGGCCGGGTCAGACCGTGCGAGTCCCTCCGCTCAGGTCGCCGACCGCACGCTGGGCAGCCCCAGCAGCAGCGGTCCCGTCGGGGCCGCGACCATGTCGGCGACCGTGAGGGGGTCGAGCGCGGCGTAGAAGGCCTCCTGGGCCCGGCGCAGGGCGCCGCGCAGGCGGCAGTCGGCTCTGAGCGGACAGGGAGTGCCGCCGTCGCAGTCGGCCACGTCGCCCTCGCCCTCCAGGGCGCGTACGAGGGCGCCGACCGAGGCGTTGCGGCCCGCCTCGGTGAGCGTCAGTCCGCCGCCGCGGCCGCGGCGGGCCTCGAGCAGACCGCGGTGCTGGAGCTCGGCGACCACCTTCGCGGTATGCGTGTACGGCACGCCCATGTCGCCCGCGACCTCCCGGGTCGTGGGGCTGGACTCGCCGGCGACCGCGAGCCTCATCAGGACGCGCAGCGCCATGTCGGTGGAACGCAGCAGCCGCATGCGGGCCAGGGTAGATAATGCGCATCCGCCGTTCAACTTATCGGCGGTCTCCCTGCCGACGCTTTCGTCCCACTACGATCAGCGAGCCCTTGGGTACGCAAAGCCCCCGCCCGCCACACCCGCCCGCCCCTTCCCCCACGAAGGACTCCGCCATGGACTCCCCGCACCGGACCGGTACCGAACAGCACAAAGCCCGTACAGAGGAGATGCGCCGGGCGCAGCGCGCCCGGGAGCGGCGCACGCGGTGGCTCACGGTGGCCGCGAGCGTGGTCGTCGTGGCCGGACTGGTCACCGGCGGCGTGGTGCTCCTGCACTCGGGGTCCTCGGACGCCGCGCCGGCTGCGGCGAGCGACGAGAAGGGCGGTGACGGAGGGCATTTCGTCACCCGCGCGGACGGCGTACGGACCTGGAAGGGCACGCTGGACCGCGACCACACCACCGCCCCGGTGACCTATCCGATGGAGCCCCCGGTCGGCGGCGACCACAACCCGGTCTGGCAGAACTGCAACGGCGACGTGTACACCGAACCGGTGAAGAACGAAAGCGCCGTGCACGCGCTCGAGCACGGCGCCGTGTGGGTGACGTACAACAGCAAGGCGTCCAAGGCGGACGTGGCCGCGCTCGCGGCGAAGGTGAGGAAGACCCCGTACACGCTGATGAGCCCGGTCGAGGACCAGAAGGACCCCCTCATGCTGTCCGCCTGGGCGCACCAGCGCACGGTGACCGGCGTGAACGACCCGCAAGTGGACAAGTTCCTCGCCGAGTTCGTCCAGGGCCCGCAGACGCCCGAGCCGGGTGCCACCTGCACGGGCGGACTGGACCGGTGAGGCACGTCGGGCTGATCGCCGGAGCCGCGGCGGCCGCGCTGGTCGCGACGGGCGCGATCACGCACGCGGTGGCCGAGGACAGCGGCGGGGCGCGCTCCGCCGCGACGGCGCCCGCCGCCGACTCCGCGGACGCCGGCTTCGCCCGGGACATGGCGGTCCATCACCAGCAGGCCGTCGAGATGTCGTTCGTCGTGCGCGACCGCACCACGGACACCGGAGTGCGCCGCCTCGCCTACGACATCGCGCAGACGCAGGCCAACCAGCGGGGCATGCTGCTGGGCTGGCTCGACCTGTGGGAGCTGCCGAAGGTGTCGGCGGACCCGCCGATGACGTGGATGGGCATGGGTGACATGCCCGCCGGCGAGGACGGCGCGCTGATGCCCGGCATGGCGACCAACGCCGAGATGCGCAAGCTCGGCGAACTCAGCGGCAGGCGGGCCGAGGTGTTCTACCTCCAGCTGATGACGGACCATCACAACGGCGGCGTCCACATGGCCGAGGGCTGCGTCGCCCGCTGCACGGTCGGCGTGGAGAAGAGGCTCGCGCGGGGCATGGTCGAATCGCAGCGATCGGAGACGCGGTTGATGGCCGACATGCTCAAGGAGCGTGGCGCGGCGCCCCGTTCGTGACCCGGACGCCCCTTTTCCCCCTTCTCGGACCGCGGGCGAAAGCCGTAATTCTCCCTGCCTGACAGGTTCCTTGGGTTTCTCTTGGCCTCCGCATTCCCCTGACATGAACGGTTCATCGGGAAGAGTGGCGCCGTTCGCGTGATCCATTCGGGCCCGAACCGCCGCGGGCTCTCCGCGGATTACGCGAGGACCGACCACTCATTGCGTCACATGCGAACGCATCGCAGGGGGTTCCTATGAGATCCAACCGTGCCACAGCGCGCGCCGGAGCGAGCATGGCGGCGACCCTGCCGCTGCTCGCCGGCGCACTCGCGCTCGGCATACCCGCGCACGCCGCGGACAACCCGGGCCGCAGCGCGCTCACGGGCACCAAGCCCGTCTGGGCGACGGCCACGGCGGACAAGGGCGCCACCTCGGACAGCGCCCAGGTCCACGCCCGGGTCTACCTGGCCGGACGGGACGCCGCGGGCCTCGCCCAGTACGCCACGGCGGTGTCCGACCCGTCCTCGGCCTCGTACGGCAAGTACCTGAGCGCCCAGGAGGCGCAGGCGCGTTTCGGCGCGACGAAGGCCCAGGTGGCCGCCGTGAAGTCGTGGCTGGCGTCGTCGGGGCTGAAGGTCACCTCCGTGACCCCGCACTACGTCGCCGTCTCCGGTGACGTCGCCGCCGCCGAGAAGGCGTTCGGCGCCCAGATGCACAACTTCGCCAAGGGCTCGAGGACCTACCGCGCCCCGGCGCGGACGGCCTCGGTGCCGGCCTCCCTGAACGGCGCCGTCCTGACCGTCACCGGCCTGGACAACGCGCCGCACAAGGCGAAGCACAAGGACCAGCTGCCGCCACCGGACGACGTGTTCAAGAACGCCGGGCCGTTCTCGACGTACTACGGCTCCAACATCGCGAGCACCCTGCCGTCCGCGTACGGCCAGAAGGTCCCGTACGCCGTCCAGGGCTACACGGGCAAGCAGCTGCGCGCCGCCTACGGTGCCGGCAAGCACACCGGCAAGGGCGTCCGCGTCGCCATCACCGACGCCTACGCCTCGCCGACCATCGCCTTCGACGCGGCCACCTACGCGGAGAAGAACGGTGACGCGGCCTGGAAGACGGGCCAGCTGCGGCAGGTGCTGCCCGGCAAGTACAGCAAGACCAAGGAGTGCGGGGCGGCCGGCTGGTACGGCGAGGAGACCCTCGACGTCGAGGCCGTGCACGCGGTCGCGCCGGACGCGGACGTGGTCTACGTGGGCGCCGCCTCCTGCTACGACGACGACCTGCTCGACTCGCTGAGCAAGATCGTCGACAACCACCTCGCCGACATCGTCTCCAACTCCTGGGGCGACATCGAGGCCAACGAGACGCCGGACGTCGCTGCCGCCTACGACCAGGTCTTCCAGTTCGGAGCGGTCGAGGGCATCGGCTTCTACTTCTCCTCCGGCGACGACGGCGACGAGGTCGCCGACACCGGGACGAAGCAGGTCGACACCCCGGCCAACTCCGCCTGGGTGACCGCGGTCGGCGGCACCTCGCTGGCCGTCGGCAAGAACGACAACTACCTCTGGGAAACCGGCTGGGGCACCGAGAAGGCCACGCTGTCCGCTGACGGCAAGAGCTGGGTGGACTTCCCGGGCGCGTTCACCTCGGGCGCGGGCGGCGGCACCAGCCGGACCGTGCCGCAGCCGTCGTACCAGAAGGGCGTCGTGCCGAAGGCACTGGCCACGGCCAACAACGCCGCCGGCAACCGCGTCGTCCCGGACGTCGCGGCGGTCGCCGACCCGAACACCGGCTTCCTGGTGGGCCAGACGCAGACCTTCCCGGACGGGTCGCAGCAGTACAGCGAGTACCGCATCGGCGGCACTTCACTGGCCGCGCCCGTCATGGCGGCCGTCCAGGCCCTCGCCCAGGAGGCCCGCGGCGGCAAGGCGATCGGCTTCGCCAACCCGGCGATCTACGCCAAGTACGGCTCGGCGGTGTACCACGACGTGGTGGACCAGCCGACCGGCAAGGACCTCGCGGTCGCGCGGGTCGACTACGTCAACGGCGTCGACGCCGCGGACGGCCTGAGCGTCTCCGTGCGCAGCCTCGGCAAGGACAGCTCGCTCAAGGCGGTCGAGGGCTACGACACCGTCACCGGCGTCGGCTCCCCCGCACCCGGCTACGTCGAGTCCTACCCGCGCCGCTGACACCGGCCCGGCACCGTGTGCCCGCTCCTCTTCCCGAGGGGCGGGCACGCGCGTGTACGGCCATCCACCGGCGCCCAGCCGGACCACCTCTTCCGCGTGCCGCGCGCAGCGACAGTACACGCGCGCGCGTGCAAAACCTGCGGAAGCCCCACCGCGCGGGGCAGGCGCGCAAAGACGGCCCTGGGCCGACAGGGCCCGGCCAAGGCCGGCACAGAGCGGCCCAGGCCGCACGGGCCGACGCGGGGCCCCCGGACGGGCGCGCCGGCGCAGGTCAGCGCGGGGTGGCCCGGGGCGACGGGTGAGGCCGAGCCCGGCGCGCGGCGTCAAGGTCAGCGCGGCGCCCAGGGGGAACGTAGGTGGGGTCCGGACGTGGGGTGGGACACATGTGCGGGCCCGGCTATCGCGTCGCTTTGACGATTACACTGGGCGCGTGCCTCAACTACGTCTCGCCCTGAACCAGATCGACTCGCGCGTCGGAGACCTCGCCGGGAACTCCGAGGCGATCGTCCGCCGGGCTCGGGAGTCCGCCGGGTGCGGAGCGCATCTCGCGGTGTTCCCGGAAATGGCGTTGACCGGGTACCCCGTCGAGGACCTGGCCCTCAGGTCGTCCTTCGTGGAGGCGTCCCGCGCCGCGCTGCGCGACCTCGCCGCCCGGCTCGCCGCGGAGGACCTCGGGGAGCTGCCGGTGCTCGTCGGCTACCTCGACCGCGGTGAGACCGCCCAGCCGAAGTACGGCATGCCGGCCGGCGCGCCGCAGAACGCGGCGGCGGTGCTGCACCGCGGCGAGGTGGTGCTGAGCTTCGCCAAGCACCACCTGCCGAACTACGGCGTCTTCGACGAGTTCCGCTACTTCGTCCCCGGCGACACCATGCCGGTCCTGCGCGTCCACGGCGTCGACGTCGCGCTCGCCATCTGCGAGGACCTGTGGCAGGACGGCGGCCGGGTGCCGGCCGCGCGCAGCGCGGGCGCGGGGCTGCTGGTCTCGATCAACGCCTCGCCGTACGAGCGCCTGAAGGACGACACCCGCCTCGACCTGGTCCGCAAGCGGGCCCAGGAGGCGGGCTGCACCCTCGCCTACCTCGCCATGACCGGCGGCCAGGACGAGCTGGTCTTCGACGGCGACTCGATCGTGGTCGCCCCGGACGGCGAGGTGGTCGCGCGGGCGCCGCAGTTCGCCGAGGACCTCATGGTGCTGGACCTGGACCTGCCGGCCGCCTCGGCGAACGCCCCGACGGGCGTGGTCGACGACGGTCTGCGCATCGACCGGACGGTGCTGTCCGAGGAGCCGCTGCCGGCCTACGAGCCGGAGCCGACCGGCGAGTACGCCGAGCGCATGGACGACGACGAGGAGATCTACACGGCACTGGTCGTGGGCCTGCGCGCGTACGTGCGCAAGAACGGCTTCCGCTCCGTGCTGATCGGCCTGTCCGGCGGCATCGACTCCGCGCTGGTCGCGGCGATCGCCTGCGACGCGGTGGGCGCGGAGAACGTGTACGGCGTCTCCATGCCGTCCAAGTACTCCTCCGAGCACTCCAAGGACGACGCCGCGGAGCTGGCACGGCGCACCGGCCTGAACTTCCGCACCGTCCCGATCGCTCCCATGTTCGACGCGTACATGGGCTCCCTGGGCCTGACGGGCCTGGCGGAGGAGAACCTCCAGTCCCGGCTGCGCGGCACGCTGCTGATGGCGGTCTCCAACCAGGAGGGCCACATCGTGCTGGCGCCGGGCAACAAGTCGGAGCTGGCGGTGGGCTACTCGACGTTGTACGGAGACTCGGTGGGCGCGTACGGCCCGATCAAGGACGTGTACAAGACGTCGGTCTTCCGGCTGGCCGAGTGGCGCAACCGGGCCGCGGCCGAGCGGGGCGAGACCCCGCCGATCCCGGAGAGCTCCATCACCAAGCCGCCGAGTGCGGAGCTGCGCCCCGGCCAGGTCGACACCGACTCGCTCCCGGACTACCCGGTGCTGGACGCGATCCTCGAGCTCTACGTCGACCAGGACAAGGGCGCCGACCTGATCGTCGCGGCCGGATACGACCGCGAGCTGGTCGCGAAGACGCTCCGCATGGTCGACACGGCGGAGTACAAGCGGCGCCAGTACCCGCCGGGCACGAAGATCTCCGCGAAGGGCTTCGGGAAGGACCGGCGCCTGCCGATCACCAACCGCTGGCGGGAGTCGGCGTAGGCGCCGTTCCCGTACGCAAGTAAGGGTGTCCGGGTCCCCCCGGGGGGCTAGGTCTTTCGTTTGGATCACGCCGGGCTCGCGGACCCTGGCACCACTCCCCCAAGCTCTCCGGGCAGGGCCCCCAGCCGCGTTGCCGTCGGTCGGCAGGCCCCGCCCTGCCGCCCTCCTCCGCCTTGCGATCCACCCCCCACTGCCTGAAGGGCGTGGGAGGTGCCCCCAGTACCGGACCCCGCTCCCTGATCCGGGCCCGATCCAAACGAAAGACCCCAGGGCCGGTCGTCACATTCCCGTCGTCGCCCCAAGGGCGGCCCCGCGACGTCTGGTGCGTGCTCTGGAGGTCCCCCCTGCTCAAAGAGCTCGGGGGGGGAGCGTGCCAGGCGGAAGTCCTCGTACTGGACGTACTTGGGCTTTCGCCCGGTGCGGCGAGTAGGGGTTCCCCTGCTCGAAGAGCTCGAGGGGAGCGTGCCAGGCGTCGCGGGGCAGAGGGGAATGTGACGACGGGCCTAGGCCCCCGGACCGCCCGCCCCGCCCTCGGCCCGCACGGCCTCGTCCCGGAGTTGCCCCGTGCTCGTCGAGCGGGCAGGGACCCCCGGACGGGCCGCGGCCGGCACGTGCGAGGCGACCACACGCTCCCGCCCCCGCACGGCACCGGCCCGCCCCAGGTCCACCCGGTAGGCCACACCGGCCACCGCGAGGCCCAGCACCGCCAGGGCGGCCCCCGCGAGCGCCGGCGAGGTCACGCCGAGGCCCGCGGCGAGCGCCAGCCCGCCGATCCAGGCGCCGCCCGCGTTGGCCAGGTTGAACGCGGCCTGGTTGGCCGCGGAGGCCAGGGACGGGGCCGTGGACGCCTTCTCCATGACCATGAGTTGAAGCGGCGAACCCGTGACGAAGGCCGCCGTGCCCAGCAGGGCCACCGCGAGGGCCGCGCTCCACTCGGTCCGCATCAGCAGCGGGAACAGCGCCAGCACGACCGCCAGCGCGGTGAGCCCGCCGAACAGCGTGCCCCGTGTCGAGTGGTCGGCCAGGCGCCCGCCCAGCAGGTTGCCGGCGGTCGCGCCCACCCCGAACAGGGCCAGCAGCAGCGTCACTCCGGCCTCGGCGTACCCGGCGGAGCCGGTGAGCATCGGCGTGATGTAGCTGTACGCCGAGAACAGCGCGCCGAAGCCCGCCACGGTCGTCAGCAGGGCCAGCCAGACCGGGAGCGAGCGCAGGGCGGCCAGTTCGCGGCGCAGGCCGGCCGCGGGGGCGTGGCCGCGGTCGTGCGGGACCAGCAGGACGAGGGACGCTATCGCGGCGACCCCGATCGCGCTGACCGCGAGGAAGGTCACCCGCCAGCCGAGGTGCTGGCCCATGAGCGTGGCGACCGGGACACCGACGACGTTCGCCAGGGTCAGGCCGAGCATCATCAGGGACACCGAGCGGGCCTTGCGCTCCGGCGGCACCATGGTCGCCGCGACCACGGCGCCCACGCCGAAGAAGGCGCCGTGCGGCAGTCCGCTGAGGAAGCGGGCGGCCAGCAGCCAGTGGTAGCCGGGGGCCAGGGCGGACAGCGCGTTGCCGACGACGAACAGTGCCATGAGGCCGACGAGGACGTGCCGGCGGGGCAGCCGCGCGGTGACGGCGGCCAGCAGTGGAGCGCCGATGACCACGCCCAGCGCGTACGCCGAGACCAGGTGTCCGGCGGCCGGGATCGAGACGTGCAGGTCGTCCGCGACGTCGGGGAGCAGCCCCATCATGACGAACTCGGTCGTACCGATGCCGAAGGCGCCCACGGCGAGGGCGAGCACAGCCAGGGGCATGAAGGGCCTTTCAGAGCTTTGAAGCGTGCGGGGCACGAGTTCCGTACCGCGTTGATCCGCGTATGTTCAGAGACGGAACAAAGCCTCTCAGGCCCAGTATTCCAGCAGGTTAAGACCCGGTTGCCGATGTGGTGACGTTCACACGCGCGGCCACCGGCAGATGGTCGCTGCCCGTGCGCGGCAGGGTCCAGGAGCTCACCGGCTCCACTCCCCTGACCATGATCTGGTCGATCCGCGCCATCGGGAACGACGCCGGCCAGCTGAACCCGAAACCGCTGCCCGCCGCGCCCTGGGTGGAACGCATCTGGGAGGTGACGGCGTTGAGCGAGCGGTCGTTCATGGTGCCGTTCAGGTCGCCGAGCAGGACCACCCTGGGCAGTTGCTCATCGGCGATCGCCTCGCCCAGCGCGTCCGCGCTCTCGTCGCGCTGCGCGGCGGTGAACCCGGCGTTCAGCTTCACCCGCACCGAGGGCATGTGGGCGACGTACACCGCGACGGGCCCCTCGGGCGTCCCCACGCTGGCGCGCAGGGCACGCGTCCAGCCCAGCTTGATGTCGACGGCGCGGACGCCGCTGATCGGGTACTTGCTCCACAGCCCGACCGTGCCCTGCACCGTGTGGTACCGGTACGCCGGGGCGAGCGTCCGCTCGTAGACGGGGAGCGCGGACGCCTTCAGCTCCTCCAGGGCGAGCACCTGGGCCCCGGACGCGGCCAGTTCCCGGGCGGTGCCGGACGGGTCGGGGTTGTCGGCGTTGACGTTGTGCGTGGCGACCATCAGGTCGCCGCCGCTGCCCGTCTTGCCGGTGAGCAGGCCGCCGAACTGGTTGAACCAGACGATCAGGGGCAGCAGCACGGCGATCAGCGCGGTCGCCGACCTGCGCACCAGGGCCAGGACCAGCAGCACCGGTACGAACAGGCCCGCCCACGGCAGGAAGGTCTCTGTGAGGCTGCCGACGTTGCCGATCCGGTTGGGGATCTGCGCGTGCATGAGCATCACCAGGGCGAGGACGACCGCGAACGCGGCGAGCAGGAGGCCCCGGCGCCAGATCCGCGCGTCGCCGCGCCGGCCGTCCGAGAAGCCGTGCGCCAGGCGCCGGAGCCGGTCTCCTCGGCGCTCGGGCCCCGAGCCGCCCGCCGTCTCGGTCACATACGCCTGTCGCGCCATACCGTCGCCTCACTGCCTGCCGTGCACACCGTTCACCCCCGTGTTCTACGACCCTAGGGGATGATCGGCACCGTTCCCGCCGTCCTTTACGGCCGTACGGGCAGGAGGACGAAGGAGTCGGCGCGCGGAGTTCCGGTTGCGCCGCCCCCGGCCCCATCTGTGACGAAACGCGCACATCAGCGAGCGGAACTGACAGGCCGTAGCCCTTCGAGCACCGAGTCCACCATCTGCTCCGACAGACCCTCGGGCAGCTCGGCGTCGGGGCGCATCACGCTGCGCACCAGCATGGGGCCGACGAAGAGGTCGCCGAGCAGATCGACGTCGATGTCCCGGCGCAGTTCGCCGTCGCGCTGCCCGCGGCGCAGGACCTCCACCTGGAGCCTGCGCCGCGGCTCGACGACGGTCGCGTGGTAGGCGCACCAGATCTTCGGGCTGCTCTTCATCTGGGCGTAGACGTTGTGCAGGATGAGCGAGCTGCGGCTCACCAGGCCGCGGCGGCGCAGCTGTTCGAGGATGGCCACGAGGTCGTCGCGCATGGAGGTGCCGGGCAGTTCGGGGTCCGGGGGCTCGGCGGCGCGTACGACGTCGACGAACAGCTCCTCCTTGCCGCTCCAGCGCCGGTAGATGGTGGCCTTGCCGACGCCCGCGGTGCGGGCGATGCGTTCTATCGAGAGCTCGGCCAGCGGCACGCCGTCCTCCAGCAGCTTCATCACGCCCTCGACGATGGCGCGTTCCACCGCTTCACTGCGAGGGCGCCCCCGCACGGGGGCGTCGGCAGCGGCGTGGCTGTCGGCAAGGCTCACCTGGGCCGTCCTTTCGTCGTACAGGGAGATTGTCCTATCGGGCGCTCGTCGGTGGGTCCAACCCACCGTCGGCCGCCTCCGGCCGGCAGTCCCCCGTCGCCGCGTGGCCCCGTCGCGCCCGGCTACTCCACCGCCGCCACCAACTCCTCTTCCTCCTCGCCCTTCTGCGGCACGGCCTCCTTGCCCGGCAGGAACACGGCCACCACGACCGCGCCGACGAGCGCGACCACGGTGCCGCACAGCGCGGTGACGTGCATGGCGTGCAGGAAGGCGTCGTTGGCCGGGCCGATCAGGGCCTTGCCCTGCGGGCCGAGCCTGGCCGCGATGCCGAGGGTGGCCTCGATGGACTCGCCGGCCTTGTCGCGCAGTCCGGCCGGCAGCAGGCCGAGCTTGCCTTCGATGTCGTTGCGGTACGCCGTCGAGAGCACCGAGCCGAGGACGGCGATGCCGAGGGCGCCGCCGACCTGGCGGAAGGTGTTGCTGAGCGCGGAGGCCGAGCCGGCCTTCTCGCGGGGCAGGGCCTGCATGATGACGACGCTGGTCGGCGTCATGATGTGCGCCATGCCGGTGCCCATGAGGAAGAAGACGACCTCCAGCAGCCAGATCGGCGTGCCGGCCTCGAAGCCGGCGAAGGCGGCCAGCATGGCGGCGAGCAGGATCAGTCCGCCCGTGGTGGTGGCCTTGTTGCCGAAGCGGTCCACGACCAGCCGGGCCCGCGGCGCGAAGATCAACTGTGCGGCGGCCAGCGGCAGCATCAGCACACCGGACTCCAGCGGCGAGTAGCCGCGCACGCTCTGGGTGTAGAAGACGCCGAAGAACGTCACGCCCATCAGCGCGAAGAAGACCAGCGCGATGGCGGTCATGGCGGCCGAGAAGACCTTGTTCTTGAAGTACGTGACGTCCAGGGACGGATGGTCGCTGCGCTTTTCGAAGACCACGAAGGCCGCGAGGACGACCAGGCCCGCCGCGATCGTCGACAGCACGGTCGGGGCGGTGAAGTCGGCGAGCTCGCCGCCCCTGATGATGCCGTAGACGAGCAGGACCAGGCCGACGACGGACAGCACCACGCCGATCGGGTCGAGGCGGCCGGGCCGCGGGTCGCGGGAGTCGGGCACCAGCCACACCATCAGCGCGACCGCGAGGATGACGATGGGAACGTTGACCAGGAAGACCGAGCCCCACCAGAAGTGGTCCAGGAGCAGACCGCCGGTGATCGGGCCGATCGCGATGGCCAGACCGACTCCGCCCGCCCAGATGCCGATGGCCTTGGGCTGCTCCTCGCGCTCGAAGACGTTCATCAGGACGGCGAGGGTGGCCGGCATGACGAAGGCGGCGCCGAGAGCCATCAGGGCGCGGAAGGCGATGAGTTGGCCCGGCGAAGCGGACTCGGCGGCCAGCGCGGAACCGGCGCCGAACACGACGAGGCCGCCTATCAGGACCTTCTTGCGCCCCGTGCGGTCGCCGACGAGGCCCGCGGTGAACAACAGGCCCGCGAAGACGAGGGTGTAGGCGTTGATCGCCCACTCCAGCTCGCTCTGCGTGGCGCCGAGGCCGGTCGGGGCGGGGGTCGAGATGGTCTTGATCGCGACGTTCAGGATCGAGTTGTCGAGCACCACTATCAGCAGGCTCAGCATCAACACGCCGAGAATCGCCCAGCGTCGGCGGTGCACCGCTTCCGGAACCCGGGGGCCGTGGGCGGCGCGGTCGGCAGGAGAAGTCATGGCGCCGAGCCTAGGACACTTGCGATACGAGACCGTATCGTATCGCAATCCTTTACCCAGATCTTACGCCCGGCGTGCCGAGACGTTGCGCACACGGAGCTCCCCTGGCCGTGTCCGGCACGAGGTGCCACCATGGGAGGGATCCGGGGACGCCGTCAGGGCGCCTCGAGATGACTGAAGGAGCCGTTGTCATGACGCAGCTTTCGGCTGCCCGCAACAAGCCCTCCGACGGCAGCAAGGCGCTGTACGGGGGGAAGGGCACCCGCCGCATCACCGTCCGCGACATCTCCCTCGCCAAGGAACGCGGCGAGAAGTGGCCCATGCTCACCGCCTACGACGCGATGACCGCGTCCGTCTTCGACGAGGCCGGCATCCCCGTGATGCTGGTCGGCGACTCCGCGGGCAACTGCCACCTCGGCTACGAGACGACCGTACCCGTCACACTCGACGAGATGACCATGCTGTCGGCCGCGGTCGTCCGCGGCACGAAGCGCGCCCTCATCGTCGGCGACCTCCCCTTCGGCTCCTACCAGGAGGGCCCGGTGCAGGCGCTGCGCTCGGCGACCCGGCTGGTGAAGGAGGCGGGCGTCGGCGCGGTGAAGCTGGAGGGCGGCGAGCGGTCGCACGAGCAGATCCGGCTCCTGGTGGAGTCCGGCATCCCGGTCATGGCCCACATCGGCCTGACCCCGCAGTCCGTCAACACCATGGGCTACCGCGTCCAGGGCCGCGGCGAGGAGGCGGCGCAGCAACTGCTGCGGGACGCCAAGGCCGTGCAGGACGCGGGCGCGTTCGCGGTGGTCCTGGAGCTGGTGCCGGCCGAACTGGCCGCCGAGGTGACGCGGGTGCTGCACATCCCGACCGTCGGCATCGGCGCAGGGCCCGAGACGGACGCGCAGGTGCTGGTGTGGACCGACATGCTCGGGCTGACCGGCGGGCGGGTGCCGAAGTTCGTCAAGAAGTACGCGGATCTGCGCGAGGTCATGGGCAACGCGGCCAAGGCCTTCGCCCAGGACGTGGTCGGCGGGACGTTCCCGCTGGAGGAGCACTCGGTGCACTGACCTCCGGTTCAGCCATCGCGGTACCAGGGCAGCCCCGCCGATCTTCCCCCGTCGGCGGGGCCGACCCCTTTTTGCGCCTGAACCGGCGCCTCCTCGCGGAGGTGGTTGCCCGCCGTCGTGGTTCCTCGATTCACGGTTGCGGTGCTCGTCGGTGACATGTCGGCGCCTGGTGCCGTCTGTCGGTGGGCTGTCGGTGGTTTGTCGGTGGGGGCTGGCATCGTTCAGGGCATGACGCGAATCGACGACGACCCCGGCGGCGTACCGAACGCCGTGACCGTGCGGGGGCTGGTCAAGCACTACGGCGAGACCAAGGCACTGGACGGTGTGGACCTGGACGTGCGCGAGGGCACCGTGATGGGCGTGCTCGGGCCGAACGGGGCCGGCAAGACCACCCTCGTACGCATCCTCTCCACCCTGCTCGCCCCGGACGCGGGACACGCCGTCGTGGCCGGCCACGACGTCGTACGGCAGCCCCGGCAGCTGCGCCGGGTCATCGGGCTGACCGGGCAGTACGCCTCCGTCGACGAGAAGCTCCCCGGCTGGGAGAACCTGTACCTGATCGGCCGGTTGCTGGACCTGCCCCGCAAGGAGGCCCGCGCCCGCGCCGACGAGCTGCTGGAGCGGTTCTCGCTCACCGAGGCCGCGCGGCGGCCGGCCCGCACCTACTCCGGCGGCATGCGGCGGCGGCTCGACCTCGCCGCCTCGATGATCGGGCGGCCCGCCGTCCTGTTCCTGGACGAGCCGACCACGGGCCTCGACCCCCGTACCCGCAACGAGGTGTGGGACGAGGTCAAGGCGATGGTCGGCGACGGCGTCACCGTGCTGCTGACCACCCAGTACATGGAGGAGGCCGAACAGCTCGCCTCCGAGCTGACCGTCGTCGACCGCGGCAAGGTCGTCGCGGGCGGCGGCATCGAGGAGCTGAAGGCGAAGGTCGGCGGCCGCACCCTGCGCGTGAAGCCGGCCGACGCGCTCGAACTGCGCCCGCTGGCCGGGATGCTCGACGAGCTGGGCATCACCGGGCTCGCCGCGACGACCGTCGACACCGCGACCGGCTCCCTGCTCGTGCCGGTCCTCAGCGACGAGCAGCTGACCGCCGTAGTCGGCGCGGTCACCGCGCGCGGCGTCACGATCACTTCCATCACCACCGAACTGCCCAGCCTGGACGAGGTGTTCCTGTCCCTCACCGGCCACCGCGCCAGTGCCCCGCAGGACGCCGTGCCCGCCGACACCCGCGAAGAGGTCGCCGTATGAGCGCCGTCACCACGACCCCCCTGGGCTCCCCCGGCCTCCAGGCCGACGCCCGGATCCCGCTGCGCGGCCATCTGCGGCACACCGGCGCGCTGGTCCGCCGCAACCTGCTGTGGATCCGGCAGGACCCGGAGTCGATGTTCGACGCGATCCTGTTCCCGGTGATCTTCACACTGCTGTTCGTGTACGTCTTCGGCGGCTCGATCGGGCAGTCGCTGGGCGGCGGACAGCAGCAGTACGTGCAGTACATCGTGCCCGGCCTGATGGCCATGATGGGGATGAACCTCGCCCAGAGCGTGGGCACCGGCTTCAACCAGGACTTCAACTCCGGTGTCATGGACCGCTTCCGGTCCCTGCCGATCGGGCGTGGCTCGGTGCTGTTCGCCAAGATCTCGGTCGAGCTGGTGCGGATGCTGATCGCGACGGCCGTGCTGCTGGTCGTCGGCGTCCTGGTCGGCTTCGAGATCGAGAGCTGGCCCGGCCTGTTCGCCGCCGTGGGACTGTCGGCGGTGTTCGGCTCGGCACTGATGTGGGTGTTCCTCACGCTCGGCGTGGTGATGAAGAACGCGCAGTCCGTGCAGGCGATGGGCTTCCTGGTGCTGATGCCGCTCCAGTTCGGCTCGTCCATCTTCGCGCCGCCCGGGACGATGCCGGGCTGGCTGCGGACCTTCACCCGGTACAACCCGCTGTCCGCCCTCGCGGACACCGCCCGCGGGCTGATGGTGGGCGGCCCGGTGGCGCACAGCCTGTGGATCACCCTGGCCTGGTCGGCGGCGCTCACGGCGGTGATGGCGCCCGTCGCGATCCACAAGTTCCGCACCAAGAGCTGACCGTACGGCCTCGCGCCGGTGCGGCTCAGATCAGGGCGGCGGCCTCCTGCGGGGAGAGGCCGTCGCCCTCCGCGTACGCGGCCTCGTACGCCTCGTCGCCGAGTACGGCCCGGATGCGGGCGACCGCCTGGCCGTGGACGTGGCGTTCCAGGGACGAGGGCACGTGGCGGGGCGGCAGCAGGGCGTCGGCGGCGCCGAGGCAGCGGGCGGCGTCCCGGGCGCGGCGTCCGCCGTCCGCGCCGGCGACGGCCGCGGCGCCGATGGTCAGATACGTCGAGAACATATGGGGCGCGATGGCCTGGGACAGCGGGTTCTGGGCTCGCTCCAGTGCCCGGCGGCACTTGTCCAGGGCGTCCTCGTAGCGGCCGTCGGCCGCGTCCAGCCAGGCCTCCGCGCCGAGGATGAAGGCGTCGAAGACGACGAAGTGCGAGATGGTGAACTCCTCGCGCAGAAGCCGCAGTTGCTCGCGCGCCTCGGGGATGCGACCGGTCATGCTGAGCCGGCCGGCGAGGAAGATCCGGGCGGCCGGCATGGCCTCGTTGTGGCCGCCGTCGCTCCGCTCGACGACCTCGCGCAGCATCCGCTCGCCCTGTTCGGCCTCGCCCGTCTCCAGCAGGACGCCGCCGAGGCGGACGTTGAGGACGGCGATCTGGGCGTGGGCGCCGAGGCGTTCGGCGTGCTCGACGGCCGCGCGGTAGTCGGCGGCGGCCGCCAGGTGGGAGCCGGTGCGCTCGTGGGCCTCCGCGCGTGCGGAGAGCGCCTCGGCGGTGCCCCAGGCGTCCCCGAGGCGCCGGAAGATCTCCAGGGACTCGTCGGCGTCCCGGCCCGCGTCCCCGGCCGAGTCGGTGTGGTTGGCCAGCAGGTTGGCACGCCACTGGAGGGCGTGGGCGAGCTCCCACTCGAATCCCGGATCGCTGCGGCAGGTGCGTACGGCGGCGTCACTGACCTCGCGCAGGCGCTCCACGTCACCGGTCAGCATCACCGCGTACGTCCAGAGCACGCCGGGGCTGCGGCAGACCTGCGGCATACCCGGCTCGTAGACCTCGGTGACGACGCGCAGCTTGCGTTGCGCCTCCGGGGACTCCCAGGCCTCCAACTCTGTGTCCATGCAGGCCAGATGGGCGAGGTGCAGCCCCCGGCGGGCCTCCGCGAGGACCTCGCCGGTCATCGGCGGCGGGGTGTCCGTGCACCGCTGCCGGACCGGGGCGGCGCGCTGGACCGGCTCGGCGAAGGGGTCGGGGCCGAGCGCCATGACCTCGCCGCACCAGTTGCGGGCCTCGATGCGCGCGTCGCGCAGTTGCCAGTAGAAGACGAGCGACAGGATCAGGCACAGCCCCTCCTGCTCGTCGCGCACGGCGACGGCGTGGCGCAGGGCGGTGCGCAGGTTCTCGTACTCCCGCTCCAGCTTCCCGATGGCGGCGCGCTGACCGGGGCCGCGCAGCAACGGGTCGGTGGTGCGGGCGAGTTCGCGGTAGTACGTCAGGTGGGCGCGCTCGGTCCCGGCCCGGCCTCCGGCCTCGTCGAGCCGTTCCCCTGCGTACTCGGCGACGGTCTCCAGCAGCCGGTAGCGCATCCCGCCGTCGGCGGCGGGGGCGGCCACCACGAGGGACTTGTCGACGAGGGAGGCTAGGGCGTCGAAGGCGGCGGGGCCGCACACGGCCTCGGCGGCGTCGAGGTCGCAGCCGCCGGCGAAGACGGACAGCCGGCTCAGGACGTACCGCTCCTCGGCGTCGAGCAGGTCCCAGGACCAGTCGACGACGGCCCGCAGGGTCTGCTGGCGGGGCAGGACGGTACGGCTGCCGGAGGTGAGCAGGCGGAAGCGGTCGTCGAGCCGGTCGGCGATCTGCCGTGGAGCCAGCATCCGCAGCCGGGCGGCGGCGAGTTCGATGGCCAGCGGCAGCCCGTCCAGGCGCCGGCAGATCTCGGCGCAGGCGTCCGCGGTGTCCTGGTCGGCGTCGGTGCGGAAACCGGGCCGTACGGCGGCGCCGCGGTCGGCGAGCAGCCGCAGCGCTACCGGCTCGGGCAGCGGCTCGACCGGCCGCAGCACCTCGCCGGGTATGCCGAGGGGTTCCCGGCTGGTGGCGAGGACGGTGAGGTGGGGGCAGCGGGCGAGCAGTTCCTCGACGAGACGGGCCGCCGCGTCGACGACGTGCTCGCAGTTGTCGAGCAGGAGCAGCATGCGGCGCCGGGCGCAGTGCTCCACCAGCCGCTCGACGGGGTCGTCGTGCCGGTCGGCGACCGCGGCCCGCATCTCCTCGGCTCCGGCCCCGTACAGCACGGTCTCTCGGGCGCCGACGGCCGTGAGCACGGCCTCGGACACGGCCTCGGCGTCGTCGACGGGGGCGAGTTCGGCCAGCCACACCCCGTCCCGCGGCACCGGCCGCACGGCCTCGGCGGCCTCCTGCGACAGCCGGGTCTTCCCGGCCCCGCCCGGCCCGAGCAGGGTCACCAGCCGCGCGACCCCGAGGTCGGCCCGGATCGTCTCGATGTCGGCCTCGCGGCCCACGAAGGAGGTGAGCCGGGCGCGGAGGTTGCTCGGGGGCCGGGGGGTGAGCGCGGCGGGGGCCGCCTGCTCGCTCCCGGCGCCGTCCGGGACGCCGGCGCCGGGCCCGGCAAGGGGTGCCTTCGCGGAAGGGGCGGTGTTCTCGGCGGCGCGCGGTCCCGACGCCGTGCCGGAATCGAGCGCCGCGGTCCGGGCCCCTGCGCCCGCGGCCGGGTCGGGCGCCTGCCGCGGCCCGACGGCGGGGCGCCGCCCGTGCGGCCGCAGCAGTTCCCCGTGCAGCGCGCGCAGTTCCGGGCCGGGGTCGGAGCCGAGGCGGTCGGCCAGCAGACGGCGTACGTCCTCGTAGGCGGCCAGGGCCTCGGCCGTGCGGCCCGCGTCGCGCAGGGCGCGCAGGCGGAGGGCCCGGAGGGGTTCGTCCAGCGGGTGGGTGTCGCACAGGGCGGTCAGCTCGGGCAGGGTCTGCTCGGCCTGGCCGAGGGCGAGGGCGGCGGTGAGGCGGGCCCGGCGTACGTCCAGGTGGCGGGTGTCCCAGCGGGCCGCCTCGGCGGTGCGGTCGGGCAGGTCGGCCAAGGCGGGGCCGCGCCACAGCGCGAGGGCGTCGTCGAGGACGACTACCGCCTTCGCGGGGTCGCCGTCGCCCAGCGCACGCAGGCCCTCCCCGGCCAGCCGCTCGAAGCGGTGCAGATCGACGTCGTCGGCCGCGGCGGCGAGCCGGTAGCCGCCCTCCGCGGAGGCCACCGCGTCCGCGCCGAGCGCCCGGCGCAGCCGCCCTACCAGGGCCTGGAGCGCACCCGTGGCGTCGGCGGGCGGCTCGCCGTCCCACACCTCGTCGACGAGGACGCGCACCGGGACCGTACGGCCGGGGCGCAGGGCGAGCACGGTCAGCAGGGCACGCAGCCGCGCCCCGCCGACCTGGACGACGGTGCCGTCGGGGCGGAGCGCCTGGGTGGTGCCGAGGATGCGATAGCGCACGGGGTCCATTGTCTCCGGTGGTCTCACGGACGGTCACGGGATTTCGGCGGCGCGGCGCGCGGGCGACCGGGAACCCGTGGCCCGGAGCGGGCCGTTCTCCCCGTGTGCCCGGTACGGTCGGGCTCGCCGGACGAACCGTACGAGCACAGGAGCCGTCCCCCATGACGTCCGCCACCACCCACCGCGGTGACCGCCGGGTCAGTCCCGTCTTCCTCGCGATCCTGGCCGTCACCGCGGTCGCGGGCTGGGCCGCCTGGACCGGATTCGCACCGATTGCGGCCCGCCCGGGCCTGGCGGTGTTCCTGTTCGTGACCGCGGCCTGGATCGTCTCGCTGTGCCTGCACGAGTACGCGCACGCGCGCACCGCGCTGCACAGCGGTGACATCACGGTCGGCGCCAAGGGCTATCTGACGCTGAACCCGCTCAAGTACACGCACGCGGTGCTGAGCATCCTGCTTCCGCTCCTGTTCCTGATCATGGGCGGGATCGGGCTGCCCGGCGGCGCCGTGTTCATCGAGCGCGGCCGGATCCGGGGCCGCTGGCGGCACAGCCTGGTCTCGGCGGCGGGACCGCTGACGAACGCGCTGCTGGCGATGGTGTGCACGGCCCCGTTCTGGCTGCACGCGCTGGACGGCGTACCCGGCGAGTTCCGGTTCGCGCTGGCCTTCCTCGCGCTGCTCCAGGTGACGGCCGCGATCCTGAACTCCCTGCCGGTGCCGGGCCTGGACGGCTACGGCGTGATCGAGCCCTGGCTGTCGTACGGCGTCAAGCGCCAGGTGCAGTCGATCGCGCCGTTCGGCCTGCTGCTGGTCTTCGCGCTGCTGTTCCTGCCGTCGGTCGGGAGCGCCTTCTTCGACATGATCCACGCGATCCTGCGTCACCTGGGTGTCGGGGACTTGGACCAGGCCTGCGGCCGGGACCTGTACCGCTTCTGGGGGAGCACCAGCGAGTTCTGCGCGGTCAGCCGGTGACGGAGCGGTCCTGCCCCATCCGGCCGCGGCGGGCGTAGTACCAGGTCATGTTGGACGACAGCCCGGCCAGCAGCACCCAGACCACCCCGAGCCAACTGCCCTGGACGAAGGAGACGACGGCCGCGGCCACGGCGAGCACGCAGACGATCAGGGCGTAGAGGGCGAGTCGCCGGGCCGGGCCGGGCGGGGGCGAGGGCTGCATGGCGGTCGGCTCCTGTCGGGGGACACTGCTTCGAGCGTGGCGGAGGCCTCCGCGCGGAAGCGTCCGGCATCAGTGTCCCCCATCGGCTCATACGTCCGTGATGCGGAGTCCCGCGTGCGCCTTGTAGCGGCGGTTGACCGAGATCAGGTTCGCGACCAGCGACTCCACCTGGTGGGCGTTGCGCAGCCGCCCGGCGAAGACGCCCCGCATGCCGGGGATGCGGCCGGCCAGCGCCTGGACGGTCTCCACGTCGGCGCGTGCCTCGCCGAGGACCATCACGTCGGTGTCGATCCGCTCGATCCCGGGATCCTGGAGGAGGACCGCCGACAGGTGGTGGAAGGCCGCCGTCACCCGTGAGTCCGGCAGCAGGGCCGCGGCCTGCTCGGCGGCGCTGCCCTCCTCCGGCCTGAGCGCGTAGGCGCCCTTCTTGTCGAAGCCGAGCGGGTTGACGCAGTCCACGACGAGCTTGCCGGCCAGTTCCTCGCGCAGGGCGTCGAGGGTTTTGCCGTGGCCCTCCCACGGCACGGCGACGATCACGATGTCGCTGCGGCGCGCGGTCTCGGCGTTGTCGGCGCCCTCGACGCCGTACCCGGTCTCCTCGGCCGCCGCCCTGGCCCGCTCGGCGGCCCGCGAGCCGATGATCACCTTCTGCCCGGCGCGGGCGAGCCGGTAGGCCAGGCCCTTGCCCTGCGGACCGGTTCCCCCGAGCACCCCCACGACCAGCCCGGAGACGTCGGGGAGGTCCCAGGGGTCCTTGGCGGGGGCCTTGTGTGCACTGTCGCTAGAGGTCATGTGCCGACTCTACGTCCGCGGCACCCGCTGCCGCCGGGTCCCCCGGGAGGGCGAACGCGGACCGAAGTCCGCCCCGGCCGTGCCTGTTTGCGGCAGGATGCGTGCGTATGGACGCCGTACGGGTCACGCTGCTGCGCGAGGTGCTCGCCGGAACGGAGTGGCTGGGGGCCACGCGGCGGTTCGCGGGGGTGCTGCGGGGGTCCGTGGTGTCGCACGGGGGCGGGCTGCTGCTCGTGGGCACACCGGAGGACGAGCCCTGGCACCTGGCGGCCCATCTGATGGACGAGGCCGCCTGGTCGGGCACCCCGGAGCTGGCCCCGACGCTCGTACGGCACGCCCCCCGCCCCGCGGACCGGGAGCACCTGGCCGTGGGTCTGGGTCGGCTGGCGGCGGCCCGGCGCGGTGAGACGCTGCTCGTGGTGGCCCCCGAGGAGCCCGCCCCGCTCCTGGAGCGCGTGCACGAGGCGCGGCGGGCCGGAGCGACGGTGCTGGCCCTGGGCTCCGGCGGGGGCGAGCTGGAGGCGATGGCGCACGAGACGCTGGCGGTGCCGCCGGGGGCCGAGCTGGACCTGGACACCGTGCAGCACCTGGTGAGCGCGGCGGCCGGGGAGAACGCGCTGCCGGCCCCGCGTGGCCGCGGCCGCTTCCGGGACCGCCTGTCGCGGCTGACGGAACTCCTGACGGCGCCTCCGCCGCCGCGCTGGTAGCGGGGCGGCGGAAAAACCGGTTGCCGGTGGCCCTCCGCCTGCCGATCGGGCGGGTTCGCCGCGTGGTGGGGCGTACGGGCGTCGGTGTGGTCGGGCGGGCTGCTGTGCGCGGGCGCGGTGGGGCTGCTGGCGCTGTGCCCGCCGGGGCTGATGCGGTACGACGCCCGGACGAACGAGCACGCGGTGCGGCTGCGCGAGGACCGCGCGGCCGCCGCCGTGCGCGCGGCCGCGTGATCGGCGTCTTCGGGCCTGGTCAGCCCTCCTCGGTGCCGCCCGCCGGCGCGTCGTGCCAGCGGGGGTCGTTCTCCCACTGGAGGTTGCGTTCGCGGGCGGTGTCCATCGCGTGCTGCGCCTCCTCGCGGGAGGCGTACGGGCCGAACCGGTCCTTGGCGGGGCACTCGGGCCCCTCCTCGACCTTCTTGTGCTCCAGGCAGTAGTACCACTCGCCCGGCTTTCCGGCGGTCCGCTTCTTGAACAGGGCCATGACCAGCTCCTCTCGCCACGGACATGTTCCCCCATCGCCCCTGGATAGACTCGCCGACATGTCTGGCCAGTCGCTGCTCGTCCCCGGGGAGCTGTCCCCGCCCCGTTCCGTGCCCGGAAACATCCGCCGCCCCGAGTACGTCGGCAGGCCCGCACCGAAGCCGTACACCGGGCCGGAGGTGCAGACGCCGGAGACCGTCGAGGCGATGCGGATCGCCGGGCGGATCGCCGCGCAGGCGATGGAGGAGGCGGCCCGGCACATCGCGCCGGGCGTCACCACGGACGAGCTGGACCGGGTGGCCCACGAGTTCATGTGCGACCACGGCGCCTATCCCTCCACGCTCGGCTACCGCGGCTTCCCCAAGTCGCTGTGCACCTCGGTCAACGAGGTCATCTGCCACGGCATCCCGGACTCGACCGTGCTGCGGGACGGCGACATCGTCAACCTGGACGTGACGGCGTACATCGGCGGGGTGCACGGGGACAACAACGCGACCTACCTGGTCGGTGACGTGGACGAGGAGAGCCGCCTGCTGGTGGAACGCACCCGCGAGGCCCTCAACCGCGCGATCAAGGCGGTCCGCCCCGGGCGGCAGATCAACGTCGTCGGCCGGGTCATCGAGTCGTACGCCAAGCGGTTCGGCTACGGCGTGGTCCGCGACTTCACCGGCCACGGCATCAACACGTCGTTCCACTCCGGGCTGATCGTCCCGCACTACGACAGCCCGCACGCCACGACGGTCATCCAGCCCGGGATGACCTTCACGATCGAGCCGATGCTGACGCTGGGCACCTACGAGTACGACGTCTGGGACGACGGCTGGACGGTCGTCACCAAGGACCGCAGGCGCACCGCCCAGTTCGAGCACACGCTGGTGGTGACGGACACGGGGGCGGAGATCCTGACGCTGCCTTGACATGCTCCTCGGGCTGAAGCCCGAGGATTCCGGCCGTCCCACGGGTTGCTGTGCCGCTGCGCGACACGGTTTCCGTGTGGGTGATCCGGGCGCTGGCAGCAGCCATTGACGGTCCGGAGTGGATCAGCCGAATCCAGCTCCGCTGGAACGATCCCGCGGCGCTCCGCGTCGCACCCGCCGGATTCGCTTCACCACGGCGTGAACCCCGGTGCGCTGCGAATGAGTCCCGGTAGCACCGCGCCCGCCTCTGCCGTGCCCACTCCCTTCGCCTTCGGGGGCGGGGCCTTTTCTTGTGTCCACTTGCCCTTGTGTCCGCTTGGCGTCCGTTTGGCAGGAATTCGGGTAGAGTTTTCCCGACAGCATGTCGGTAAAACATTGATTTAGGCAGGGCTTACCTTATTAGGGGATGGCCTCATGGATTCCTTCTCGGCACTCATCCGCACCGCCTCCCACGAGCAGCACGCGGAGGCGGAGACCTCCACCTTCATGAGTGATCTGCTCGGCGGCCGGCTCGGCGTGGACGCGTACGCGCGGTACACCGAGCAGCTCTGGTTCGTGTACGAGGCACTGGAGGACGGGGCCGGACGGCTGGCGTCGGATCCGGTGGCGGGCCCGTTCGTCCGGCCCGAGCTGTTCCGGCTGGCCGCGCTGGAGCGGGACCTGGCGCATCTGCGGGGCGCCTCCTGGCGCTCGGGGCTGAACGCGCTGCCCGCGACCGAGGCCTACGCGGCACGGGTACGCGAGTGCGCCGAGCAGTGGGCGGCCGGCTACATCGCCCACCACTACACCCGCTGCCTCGGCGACCTCTCCGGCGGCCAGATCATCCGCGACAAGGCCGAGAAGACATGGGGCTTCACGAAGAAGGGCGACGGCGTCCGCTTCTACGTCTTCGAGGAGATCCCCAACCCGGCCGCCTTCAAGCGCAGTTACCGCGAACTCCTGGACACCGTCGACGTCGACGACCTGGAGAGGCAGCGGATCGTGACCGAGTGCAAGCGGGCGTTCACCTTGAACACGGCGGTCTTCCACGCCCTGGGCGAGGAATTCCCCCTGTCGGCGTGACCCTGGCCGGGGGCCACCCGTGGGCCACGGGAGGGACGGCCCGTGCGCGTCAGCGTTCCAGGACCACGCGGCCCCCGACCTCGACCCAGCCGCCCGGCTGGGGAGCCGTGAGAATCTGACTGCCGGCGCCCTGGACGATGTTCAGGGCGCGGCCCAGTTCGGCGGTCAGCAACAGCGCCGCCGCGCCCGTTGCCTCGTCCTCCTCGATGCCGTCGTCGCGGCCGGGAAAGGCGCGGGCGCGGATGCGGCCGGCGGCCTCGTCCTCCCAGGACCAGGCGTAGAGCCAGTCGCCGGGTGGCGGTACGGGCAGGTCGTCGACCTCGGCTGCGGTGGCGTACTGGCGCAGGGTGCGCGGCGGGGCCCACTCCGGGCGGGCCTCGATCCAGGTGAACTCGCCGTCCAAGCGGGTGCCCACGGTCCCGGCGGGGGTCACCAGCTCCGGCACGTCAAGCAGCCAGGCCACCCCCACGCAGGGGTGGCCTGCGAACGGCAGGCGCAGGGTGGGGGTGAAGATGTCGATGACGCCGCGCTCGGGGTCGTCGACGAACACCGTCTCGCTGAAGCCGAGTTTGGCGGCCAGCTCCTGGCGGTCGTCCTGGTCGGGGACGAGCGAGCCGTCGCGGACGACACCGAGTTCGTTGCCGTAGCGGCCACGCGGCCCGCAGAAGACGCGCAGCACGTCGTAGTCAGTCACCCGGGCATTGAAGCATCGCGGCGGCGGTGCCGCCCGAACGGGGACGGCACCGCCGCCGACGCGGATCAGGCCTGCGTGTCGCGCCGCCTGCACAGCGCGTAGAGCACGCCCGCCCCCCGCCACGGTCGCCGCGGCGGCCGCGCCCAGGGTGCCCACGGGGGCGTCGGAGCCGGTGGCGGCCATGCTGCCGCCGATGCCGCCGGCGGTCGAGCCGATGCCTCCGGTCGTCGAGCCGGTGCCGCCCGTACCCCCGGAGGTGCCGGTGCCGCCCGCGCCGGAGCCGCCGCCCGAGGTGCCGTTGCCCGGGTCTACGACCACCCGGTGGAGGTGCTGCCGCACCCGCGCACGGGCGCGGTCCTGGTGACCCCGGGACGAAGCCCTTGACCTTTCCTTGGCTATTCCTTTGTCCCCGCTTGGCGCATTCGCGATCTATTCGTTCCCGTACGCCGATCATGAGACCTGAATCACGGTCCGCACGGGTAGGAACGAGGTAAGCCTCGGTTAAGTTAGGCAAGCCTCACCAATTGTCGTGGGGCGTCAGGTCACCTTCCAGCCACTTCCGGGAGCCCTCGCATGCGAGCCGTCCGCCTCTCCGTCATCACCGCCGCCGCCGCGGTCGCTCTGACCGCCGTGACGGCCTGTACGCAAAAGAGCGGCACGCAGGACGACGGCGGCCGCGTGGTCGACGTGACCGCGAAGGACGACGCCTGCGAGGTCTCGAAGAAGGAGTTCCCGGCCGGGCACCTCGAGCTCGCCGTCGAGAACAAGGGCTCGAAGGTCACCGAGGTCTACCTCCTCTTCCCGGACGACCGGATCGTCGCCGAGCGCGAGAACATCGGCCCCGGCATCAAGCAGAAGGTCACCGCCGAGGTGAAGGCCGGCGACTACGTCATCGCCTGCAAGCCGGGCATGAAGGGCAAGGGCATCCGCCAGGAGGTCAAGGCGACCGGCGGCACGGTCGCCAAGCGCGACCCGAAGCTGGACACGGCCGTCGCCGACTACCGCCGGTACGTCCAGGAGCAGGCCGACGAGACCCTCCCCCGCGTCGAGACCTTCGTGAAGGCGATCAAGGCCGGCGACGTGCCGGCCGCCAAGAAGGCGTACGCGATCTCTCGCCTCGGCTGGGAGCGCACCGAGCCGGTCGCGGAGTCCTTCGGCGACATCGACCCCAAGGTCGACGTCCGCGAGGACGGCCTGGAGGACGGCCAGAAGTGGACCGGGTGGCACCGCCTGGAGAAGGCGCTGTGGAAGGACGGGAAGATCGGCACCGAGGAGAAGACGCTCGCCGACCGGCTCCTCACCGACCTCCAGGACTGGCAGAAGCGGGTGGGCACCGCCGCGATCACCCCGACCTCGATGGCCAACGGCGCCAAGGAACTCCTCGACGAGGTCGCCCAGGGCAAGGTCACCGGCGAGGAGGACCGCTACGCCCACACCGACCTGGTCGACTTCAAGGGCAACGTCGAGGGCGCGCAGAAGGCCTACGAACTCCTCAAGCCGGTCGCCTCGAAGAACGACCCGGCGCTGGCCAAGGAGCTCGACAAGCAGTTCGCGGCGCTCGAGGAGCTCCTCGACAAGTACCGCACGGACAAGACGTCGTACGACTTCGTCTCCTACGACAAGGTCGGCAAGGACGACCGCAAGGAGCTCTCGGACGCGGTGAACGCGCTCGCCGAGCCGCTGTCCAAGCTCGCCGCGGCCGTCGTGAAGTAGAGGGCGGGAGATGACCGAGACCCAGGGCAGCACTCCGTCCCGCCGCGCCGTGATCGGCTGGGGCGGGGCCGGGATCGCGCTCGGCGCCGTCGCGGCCGGCGGCGCGGTGGCGATGACGAAGGCCGGCTCCGACCTGGACCCGGTCGGCGCGGACGCGGGCGGCGCGACGGAGTTCCACGGCGTCCACCAGGCCGGCATCGCCACGCCCGTGCAGGACCGGCTGCACTTCGCCGCGTTCGACGTGAAGACCGACGACCGCGCCGAGTTCGTGCGGATGCTGAAGGACTGGACGGCCGCCGCGCGCCGGATGACCGCCGGGAAGGAGGTCGGCGAGGGCGCGTACGGCGGACTCGCCGAGGCGCCGCCCGACGACACCGGCGAGGCGCTGGGCCTCAAGCCCTCGCGGCTGACGCTGACCATCGGCTTCGGGCCGTCGCTGTTCGAGAGGTTCGGGCTGCGGGACAGGCGGCCGGCCGCCCTGGTGGACCTGCCCAAGTTCCCCGGCGACAACCTGGACCGCTCCCGCACCGGCGGCGACCTGTGCGTCCAGGCCTGCGCGGACGACCCGCAGGTCGCGGTGCACGCGATCCGCAACCTGGCCCGCATCGGCTTCGGCAAGGTCGCCGTCCGCTGGTCCCAGCTCGGCTTCGGCAAGACCTCCTCGACCACCCCGGACGCCCACACCCCGCGCAATCTCTTCGGGTTCAAGGACGGCACCCGCAACATCGCGGGCACCGAGACCGGCCGGCTGAAGAAGTTCGTGTGGGTCGGCGACGGGGACGGCGGTGCGAACGACGCCTGGATGCACGGGGGTTCGTACCTCGTCGCCCGGCGCATCCGGATGAACATCGAGACCTGGGACCGGGCTCCGCTCCAGGAGCAGGAGGACATCTTCGGCCGGGACAAGGGCGAGGGCGCACCGGTCGGCAGGGCCAAGGAGCACGACGAGCCGTTCCTGAAGGCGATGAAGCCCGACGCGCACGTACGGCTCTCGCACCCCGACGCCAACGGCGGGATCACGATCCTGCGCCGCGGCTACTCCTTCACCGACGGAACCGACGGCCTCGGCCGCCTGGACGCCGGACTTTTCTTCCTGGCCTACCAGCGCGACCCGCGCAACGGGTTCATCCCGCTCCAGCGCAGGCTGGCGGCGTCGGACGCGCTCAACCAGTACATCCAGCACGTGGGTTCGGCGGTCTTCGCGATCCCGCCCGGCGTGCGTGACGCGCACGACTGGTGGGGCCGCACCCTGCTGTCCGAGGAGGCGTAACCCGTGTTCTCCAACTATCTGATCGGCCTGCGCGAGGGGCTGGAGGCCAGCCTCGTCGTGTGCATCCTCATCGCCTACCTGGTCAAGACCGGCCGCAGGGACGCCCTGAAGCCGATCTGGATCGGCATCGGCATCGCGGTCGCCATCGCCATGGGCTTCGGCTGCGTCCTCGAATTCGGCTCCCAGGAGCTGACGTTCGAGGCGCAGGAGGCGCTCGGCGGGACCCTGTCGATCATCGCGGTGGGCCTGGTGACCTGGATGGTCTTCTGGATGCGGCGCACCGCCCGGCACCTGAAGTCCGAGTTGCACGGCAAGCTGGACCAGGCGCTGGCGATGGGCACGGGCGCGCTGGTCGCCACCGCGTTCCTGGCCGTGGGCCGCGAGGGCCTGGAGACGGCGCTGTTCGTGTGGGCGTCGGTGCACGCGGCCTCCGACGGCACCCCGCGCCCGCTGATCGGGGTCGCCCTGGGCCTGGCCACGGCGGTCCTCCTGGGCTGGCTGTTCTACCGGGGCGCGCTGCGGATCAACCTCGCCAAGTTCTTCACCTGGACCGGCGCCATGCTGGTCGTCGTCGCGGCGGGTGTGCTGGCGTACGGCCTCCACGACCTCCAGGAGGCCGCCTGGGTCCCGGGGCTGGGCAATCTGGCCTTCGACATCAGCGGCACCGTCCCGCCGGACAGCTGGTACGGCACGCTGCTGAAGGGCGTGTTCAACTTCCAGCCCGACCCGACGGTCCTCCAGGTCACGGTGTGGCTGCTGTACCTGGTCCCGACGCTCACGTTCTTCTTCGCCCCGGTAGGGTTCGCCTCCGGGAAGAGGAAGGTGACGGTGGCTGATGAGCAGGGTTCGCGGCCCTCACAGGCTTCGCAGGCTTGAGCGTTGGGCGACGGCGGCGGTCACGGCGGCCGCGCTGACGCTGACGGCGAGCGGGTGCGTGGTGGTGCACGGAGAGCGTGAGGTGCTTCCGGCCACCACCCCCGCGGAGGCCGCGAAGGCGCTGACACGGTTCACCGACGCCTACAACGCGGCGGACAAGGCCTACGACCGTTCCCTTGACGCGGACTTCGTCACCGGCGCGCTCGGCGCCATCGACGGGGCGCGGCTGAAGGCGGGGCGCACCAACAACCCGGGCGGCAACCCCGCGCACACGCCGCTGACGCTGACGGACGCCAGGTTCACGATCCCCAAGAAGGCGGGCTGGCCGCGCTGGTTCCTCGCCGACGCGAAGGGGAACAAGGGCGGCGACCAGCGCTGGCTTCTGGTGTTCCTGCGCTACGGCGCCACCGAGGAGTGGCGGGTGGCGTATCTGACGCTGGCGGCCCCCGGGGACGTGCCGGAGTTCCGGAAGGACGAGGACGGCCTGGCCGAGGCCCTGCCCGAGAGCAGCACCGAACTGGCGGTCGCGCCCGGCGACTTGAGCAAGGACTACGCGACGTACCTGGGCGGCGGCGGGGACGCCTTCGCCGACGGCACCCACACCACCGGCTGGCGCAAGCTGCGTGCCAAGGCCGCGAGCCGGCCGGGGCTGGCACGGCAGTACATCGACCAGCCCATGACGGACGGCGCCTACGCCCCTCTGGCGCTGCGCACCGCGGACGGCGGCGCGCTGGTGTTCTTCACCACCCGCCACTACGAGAAGCAGACCGCCGCCGAGGGCGCCTCCGTCCCCGCCCCCAACAAGGACGTCCAGGCCCTCACCACGGGCGAGATCAAGCAGTCCCTGACGATGGAGTTCATCTCCAACGAGATGGCCCTCGACCCGCCGAAGGGCGCGGCCGGACAGCGGGTCTCGATACTGGCCCGCGTCCAGGGCCTGACCTCGGCCCAGGGCGCGTAGGACCCCGGGCCCGCGGGCCCGGGGGGTTCGGCCGTCGGGCGTTCAGTGGTGCAGGGGCCAGGATGTGGAGTGCGTG